>CAMLFV010000220.1 GCA_946479395.1 uncultured Flavobacterium sp.
TTCTGCTAAAATAGATTTTACGGCAAGCATAATTCTGGAAAGTTCTCCGCCCGATGCTGTTTTTTTCAACAAACCAAACTGCATTCCCTTATTTCCGGAAAACAACCAGTTTACTTCGTCTTTTCCATTGCTTAAAAAAGTATCGCTATAAGCCAGCTGAATATCAAACTGTGCATTTGGCATCCCTAAAGGTTTTATCAGATTTTCAATTTCTGAACTTAACGCTTTTAAAACCGCTGTTCTTTTGGCATGTAAGTCTTGCGCCAAGGCATTTAAATCGGCTTCGGTTTTTTGCAGTAATTTTTCAACTGCATTTATTTCTTCTTCAATAGATTCAACTCCGACAACTTTTTGCGATAATTCGTTTTGAATCTCCAATAATTCGTCAATCGATGAAACATTGTGTTTTTTTTGCAACTGATAAATTGATTGTAACTTTTGATTGATCAATTCTAATTGCCGTGGATCGGCAACTAACTGCTGTAATTCAGTTTGCAATTCATCGGCAACATCTTCCAATTCAATAAAACTGCTTTCTAAACGCTGGTACAGATTTTCGTATTTTGTACTGATCTGTGCCAATTTTTGAATTTGCGCTTTAACTTCGTACAATTGCTTGGTTATCCCGAATTCTTCGTTTGATAGAACAGCATAACCCTGTTCTAAAAATCCGCCAACTTTTTCAACATTCGCCAATACTTCAAACTGACCTTCCAATTCTTCTTGTTCGCCGCTTTTTAAATTAGCCTGCGTTAATTCATCTAACAAAAAAGCGTTGTAATCTTGCTCTTTTGCAGCTTGTGATTGTTGTTCTTTTAAAAGATTTAACTGCTGCTGATATTTTTTAAAACTTTGTAATTGTTGCTGATAATCTTTCAGTAAATTTCCATTATCGGCATAAACATCCAATAAATTCAACTGGTATTTTTCGCTGAAAAGATCTTGTGTTTGATGCTGCGTATGAATATCAATCAGGAAATTCCCTAACTGCTGCAAATTCTGTAAAGTAGTAGGAACATCGTTTACAAAGGCACGCGATTTGCCCGACGGAAGAATTTCGCGTCTTACAATGGTATCGTTTTCGTAATCTAAATCTAATTCAGAAAATAAGGAGTGTAACTGATAGGATGTGATATTAAAATGTGCTTCGATCACACATTTTTCTTCGGGATTTCGCAAGGTGTTCAAATCGGCACGTTTTCCCAAAACCAAGCCAAGTGCATCTAATAAAATAGATTTTCCCGCACCGGTTTCTCCCGTAATTATGGTTAAATTATTTGTAAAATCAATAGCGGTATGCGCAATTAAGGCATAATTTGTAATTGATAAGTGTGTTAACATTGTAGTTGAATTACATTCGGTTCCACTTGGTTCCGTTAATAGAATTAATGCGTGTTAATGTTTCTATTAATTTTGAAGTATCATACGTTGGTCCTGCACTAAAAACCTTTACAATCTCATCGGCTTTTGCATCAAAGAAAATACGTGTAGGTAACGCATTTGGTCTTGCTTTATGTACATTTGACAATAAATTTATTGCGTTTGCAACACCCGATTTTCCTTGATTGGGATCGGTTGTCATAACATCTAATCCTTTAATGTGGTATTCATACAAAGCTTCGCGGTACGGCGAATACATGTTTGACAATAAATCGTTAGACAATGCGTATCTGTTGTTTTGATCGCCCATAACCCAACCTTTATCACCATTTTGCTGCATCATAGAAACCACATTTGTTGCTTTCTGATAATTTGGTGTTCCTCCGTATAAGGCGAAAGAATCGGCATCTAAACCAATAATGATATTTGCGTAAAAACTTAAAATTCCAACTAAATTAGACCCGATGGAGTTTTCTGAATAAACCAAAGGCTCAAATTCGATATAATTAAAATTGATATTTTTATCACTAAAATTAAAAAGCGATGTTCCGTAACTTGAATTGTAAATAGGACGAGTTGACTGTATTTGAAGCGTTCCCGAAAACGAATTTGCATTTGGATCGTAATCTGAAACTACCAACATTACGTTGCAATCGATCAATTCGCTGCGTTTTACGTTTAAGTTGGTAAATTTTGTATTGTTTAAAAAATCGCGCATGCTGTTTTGCAACGTAGTAAATATCTGCTTGTTAGACTGCTGGATTCTTTCGGAATTAACCATAACATTGGCATTCAATTCCTGAGAAAAACCAGAAAAGCTACTTAATAAAACAATAAACAATACAAATTTATTTAACATAACTCTTTACAATTTGGTCAATAATATCTTTGGCTACGGCTTCTTTCGATTTTAATTCTTGCGGAAAAATACTAAAATCTTTATCTATAAAGGTAACTTTATTTGTTGGTTTACCAAAACCTGCACCTTGATCGTTTAGTGAATTTAAAACAATTAAGTCTAAATTTTTCTTTTTTAGTTTCGATTTTGCGTATTCTATTTCATTTTCGGTTTCTAAAGCAAAACCAACTAAAAACTGTTTGGTTTTAATAGCGCCTAATGAAGCCAGTATATCCGGATTCTTTTCAAGAACAATGGTAAATTCTTCATCGTTCTTTTTGATTTTTTGATCGGCAACCACTTTTGGTCGATAATCAGCAACCGCAGCTGCACCAATTACAATATCAGCCGAATTAAATACTTCATGACAAGCCAGATACATTTCCTTTGCCGAAAGTACTTTCACAACCTTTATTAAATCATTAGCTGTTTTTAAAGATGTTGGTCCGGTAATTAAAATTACATCAGCGCCACGTTTTGCAGCTTCATTGGCAATATCGAACCCCATTTTTCCTGTAGAATGATTTCCTATAAAACGTACGGGATCGATTGGTTCGTATGTGGGTCCGGCAGTAATTACAACTTTTTTTCCTTTCAAATCTAAATTCGAATCATTATTGAAAAAATCGGTAATGGTTTGAAGCATGTCTTCTGGTTCTGCCATTCTTCCCTTACCGACTAATCCTGAAGCCAGTTCGCCATAAGCAGATTCAATTTCTATATTTCCGTAGCTTTTTAACTTACGGATATTTTCTTTTGTAGATGGATGTGCAAACATATCCAAATCCATAGCCGGAGCAAAAAACACGGGACATTTGGCAGACAAATAGGTTGCAAGCAACAAATTATCGCACAAACCATTTGCCATTTTTGCAAGTGTGTTAGCCGTTGCAGGAGCCATAATCATTAAATCGGCCCAAAGACCTAATTCTACATGATTAGTCCATTCGCCAAAATCTTTTTCAAACTGCGTGTAAACCGGTCGCTTTGATAAGGTTGCTAAGGTTAGCGGAGTTATAAAAGCACAAGAAGCAGGTGACATGATTACTTGAACCTGCGCACCTGCTTTTATTAATAATCGTACAAAACTTGCCGTTTTATAAGCGGCAATACCACCGGAAATTCCCAGAATAATTTTTTTACCGCTTAAGACAGACATTTGTATCTATTCTTTAAATGTTATACCGCCATTTAACCACTCTTCTACTGCTAAAGCGTGTGGTTTAGGTAATTTTTCGTAGTATTTTGAAACTTCGATTTGTTCTTTGTTTTCAAAAACCTCGTCTAAACTATCATTATACGTTGCAAATTCGTCTAACTTATCAATTAATTCCTTTTTAATTTCGGTATTAATTTGGTTAGCTCTTTTTGCAATAATTGTAATAGCTTCGTAAATATTACCTGTTGGTTTTTCAATTTCGGCTTTGTTGTAGGTAATTGTGTTTACCGCAGCTTGGGTTTTCTTTAAATCCATTTTCTTATTTTGTTGAAAATTGTTGTAATTCTTTCTTTAATCTTTCAAGCATTCTGTCTGCTTCGTCTTTGTATTTTGTATTTGCATCGTAAGCAATTAAATCTTCGTGCAAACTTACTGCATTCTTTAAACGTTCTTCCATTTTAGAATACACACTGTTTAATGCCAGTTTGTAAGCAGAATCGAACTTATAAAACAATGCGTCGGTTTTGTAAACTGTTCCTGGATAATCTAACAAAAAGTTGTCTAAAGCTACAATTGCCGCGTTATAATCTCTTGTATATTCTCCAATTTTGTTGAACAATCTTGCAGATTCG
>CAMLFV010000221.1 GCA_946479395.1 uncultured Flavobacterium sp.
AATTGGTTCCTTTTGCAGAAACAGCAAAGAAAAAAGGAAATAAAGTGTATCATTTAAATATTGGTCAGCCCGATATTAAAACACCTGAAGTAGCTTTAAATGCGGTTAAAAATGCTGATATTACTGTTTTAGAATACAGTCATTCTGCAGGATTTGATTCATACCGTGAAAAATTGGCGGCTTATTATCAAAAACAAGGTTTACCTATTAATAAAGAAGATATCATTATTACGACAGGTGGATCTGAAGCTTTGATTTTTGCAATGGGATCTACGATGGATGAAGGTGATGAGATCATCATACCTGAACCATTTTATGCAAATTACAATGGATTTTCTACTCAAAACGGAGTAAAAGTTGTTCCTGTAACTTCTGGTATTGAAACAGGTTTTGCATTGCCACCTATTGCCGATTTTGAAAAATTGATCACAGCAAAAACAAAAGCAATTTTAATTTGTAACCCAGGAAATCCAACGGGTTATATGTATAGTAAAGACGAAATTCAACAGTTAGCTGCTTTGGCAAAAAAGCACGATTTGTTTTTAATTGCCGATGAAGTTTATCGCGAATTTGCTTATGACGGATACAAGCATTTTTCTGTAATGAACGAAGAAAGCATCGCAGAAAATGCAATTATGATTGATTCTGTTTCAAAAAGATTCAGTATGTGTGGTGCACGTATAGGTTGTATAGTTTCTAAAAACAAAGAATTAATGGCAACGGCAATGAAATTTGCACAAGCACGTTTATCACCACCAACTTACGCTCAAATTGTGTCAGAAGCTGCTTTAGATACACCTCAATCTTATTTTGATGATGTAATTAGTGAATATAAAGACCGCCGAGATACTTTGGTAAATGCTTTAAACGCAATTGACGGTGTGCAGGTAGCTATGCCAAAAGGTGCGTTTTACTGTATTGCAAAATTGCCTGTTGCAAATGCAGAAGATTTTGCGAAGTGGTTATTAGAATCTTATGATTTAAACGGAGAAACAGTTATGGTTGCACCTGCTGCAGGATTTTATTCAACTCCAGGCGTTGGTTTAAACGAAGTTCGTTTGGCTTATGTTCTTAATAAAGAAGATTTAATTAAATCTGCAGAAATTATTAAAGAAGCGTTGAAAGTTTATAACAAATAAGGAAAAGAGGCGAAAGCCTCTTTTTTATTTTCTTCCTAAAACATATCCTAAATAAGCCATTGGAATATAAGCCAGAATTAAATCAATGCAATTAAACCACATTGGCGATGGTACCATAAAAACCATTGAAATACCGCCTGCTAAAAACAAGATACCTATTACCATTGGTCCTACAATCGATTTAGGATTAGACAGTTTTGTAGCAATAAAAGCTCCGACTAATGTTCCTAAAGCATGAGCAAGGAAAGGAAAAATAAAATGTTTAGGTTCCATTAAATGCATACCTGCAGCCAGACCTTCGGCTGTTTTATTATTTACGCCTTCGGGCAATGGAATTATTTTACTGCTTATAGAAACAAGTATCATGTTTACTACTGATCCAATAATAAACCCGGCAATAGTTGCTAATATATTTCTATATTTTCTCATAATATTACTTTTTCGCTAATTTATCATTCCAGCTTTGCACAAACTTCAACTTTTCGGTTTTCAGTTCGTCTGCTTTTTCATCTAAATTAAAAGGTTCAATACCGTCTAATTCTTCATACGTATAAAAATTATACTGGATATTTTCTTTTAAATGATCTATGTGAAACTGGTACTCATCTAACAGATAACCGATTTCTTCTTTTAGTTCTTTTTTGAATTCTTTTACAACTTTTAGTTCTTCAAAAATCTGATCGATTGCTTCTTCAGTTTCTGTAAAGCTGTACGGAGTATAAATAGGTGTAAGTGATTTAAAATCAGGACTTTTTTGTAAAGTGTTTAATGTTTTTATCGAACCAAAATCAAAGTTTGAATATTCCTTTAATATGTTTTTATTTGTAATAATATGGTTGATAAATTCAGCATAATAAGATTCGGTCTCCACATCAACATCCTTTAAATTATAAAAATGCTGTAACAATACAAAAGCATCATTGTAAAAGCCAATTACATCATCTTCAATAATATCGGGTGAATAGTTTTCTCTAAATTGTAACACAAAATCGTTAATAGGCACGCTGTTATTTTCCATAATTAGTTTATTTAGAATAAGATATTTTTAATACCATCTCTTTTTATTTTTTTTAGAAGCATCGGATTTTCGTGATGATGAATTCTTTTTATTTGAATTATTAGAAGTTGCTGATTTTCCTTTATTTCTAAAATCTTTTTTTGCATTTGGGTTTGGTTCACGCCATGGATAAGGATTGTCTTTAACCACTTTTACTTGTAAACGGATCAGTTTTTCAATATCCTGCCAATACGTTTTTTCATCACGACCAACAAACGAAAGTGCCAAACCTTCTTCACCGGCTCGCCCGGTTCTACCAATTCTGTGAATATAAATTTCAGGTATATTCGGAATATCGTAATTAATCACAAAAGGCAGTTGCTGAATGTCAATTCCGCGCGAAGCTACATCTGTTGCCACTAAAATATCAATCTGTTTGTTTTTAAAATCTTCTAAAATTTGTAATCTGGCTGCTTGCGATTTATCTCCGTGAATGGCATCGGCTTTGTAACCTTCTTTCTGTAAAAAATCAACCACATTATCGGCACCTTGTTTGGTTCGAGTAAAAAGTAGCACATTTTTTAGGTTTTGAGTCTCAAGAACGTGTTTTAAAAGTTTCTTTTTATCTTCTTTTTCAACCAAATACGTTTTCTGCGTAATATTTGCACCCGTACTAGAATCTGGATCAACCGAAACATACACCGCATTGCTTAAAAATTCGTCGGCTAATTCGCGAACGCCCATTGGCATGGTAGCAGAAAACATCAGGGTTTGTCTGTTTGGTGGTGTCAGTTTTATAATCTTTCGAACATCATTAATAAAACCCATATCTAACATTAAATCGGCTTCATCTATCACCAACTGCTGCAAGGCATCGGTTTTAATAAAATTCTGTTTGTATAAATCTAAAAACCTGCCAGGAGTCGCAACCAAAACATCAATGCCATATTTAAGCGTTTTAATTTGCGGTTCCATATTTACACCGCCATAAATAACGTAGGTTTTAATCTGCGTATATTTACTTAAAGCTTCAAAATTTTCGGCAATCTGTATGGCTAATTCTCGGGTAGGAGAAAGAATAATGGTACGGATCTGCTTGCGTTTTTTGCCCGATCCTACTATTTTATGAATATGATTTATGATTGGAATGGCAAATGCTGCCGTTTTTCCTGTTCCTGTTTGTGCACAACCCACCAAATCTTTCCCATCAATTAAAGACGGAATTGCTTTTTCCTGAATAGGCGTGGCGGTGGTGTAACCTAAATCTTTAATAGCTTCGGAAACATTGTTGTTTAATGCAAAATCGGTAAAATTCATATCAAAATTTTAAGCAAAATTACGTTTTTAATTTCGTACTTTTATGAATTTCTAATATCTTCCGTAAAATTTCGGTTTATGAAACAAACAATACTTGCAATAAGTTTACTAATATCTTTAAATAGTTGGTCGCAAACAAAACCAAAAGTCGACTTCACAACTGCCAACGCTTCTATTAAATTTGATATTGCCGAACACATGGTTGTTGGCGATGTTACCTATCAGTTTACCGTAAATGAAGCTACCGATTCTATTAAGATCGATGCCAAAAATATGATGATTCAGGGAGTGAAGTTGAACGGACAAACACCTAAATATCATTACGATAAAAAACAAATTGCTTTTACGCAAGGTTTTAAAGAAGGCGAAAATACGGTTACAATCAGTTATAAAACTAATCCAAAACAAGCACTTTATTATGTAGGATCTGGAACCGATTTGCAGATTTGGACGCAAGGACAAGGGAAATACACCAGTCATTGGCTACCAAGTTTCGACGATTACAATGAAAAAGTAATTTTTAATACAAAAATTACCTTTGAATCTGGTTA
>CAMLFV010000222.1 GCA_946479395.1 uncultured Flavobacterium sp.
GGTAGTATGGAAATTCAATAAAGCCTCTAAACGTCCTTGAGCAATTTCTGCCTGATAAGGTGTGTAGGCAGTGTACCAACCCGGGTTTTCAAATATATTACGTTGGATAACAGCCGGAACAATCGCTTCGTTATATCCTAAACCAATCATTGATTTAAAAACCTTGTTTTGTGCGCCTAATGCCGTAGCGTGTGCCAAATACTCGTATTCTGAAAGTGCTTCGTCTAAAACGATATCTCTCTCTAAACGGATTTTGTCTGGAAAAGTTTCGTATAACAATTGATCCATATCTTTCACACCCACCGTGTCAAACATGTGTTGTAAGTCGGTTTCTCTAGGACCAATATGTCTTAAAGCAAAAGCATTTGTCTTCATCTGCTATTAATAAAATTATAGTTGTGTTTAAAGAAAGCAAAAATACAACTAATATTTGATTAATTTTACGGATAGAAAAAATAAAGTGACGTGAACAGCAACAAGTTATGAAACAATAAAGTTAGCTTACTATTTAAAGTGATTATTTTACTGCAAGTAGCTTAATTATTGTTTGTTATTTTATAAGTTTTTTAGAATTTTTTGCGCTAGTTAAAATCTATTGCCAATAAAAATAAAAAAATAAAGCCGATCCCTAGAGACCGACTTTAACACTCGTAAAAATGAATAAAACCTATTCGGTTATTTTAAATATTGTTTCGCCATAATGTACTTTGCCGTACATATCAGTGGCTTTTACTTTAATAGAATGTTCACCTATGTTGATATTGGTTGGTAATTTTGCAGCCCATAAATGTGTTGATAACATAGATTTCGATGGTCGGCGGCCTTTTACAGCTGTTTCAGAAACGTCCCATTTATAATAAGTGCTCTCGTATGCTGGATCTCCTTCGTTGGCAAATTTCATGTTTTTCCACTCGCCACCGTCAACGCTATATAGTACTTGGTTTTCGGGTGATCCCATAAATACGTTGGCGTAAAAAAAATGGCGGCTTTTTTCTGCTTTAAAAATTTCTTTTGGTGCAAATACATTAATTTGATATGTTGTTGGTTTTCCTGCTACTTTGTAATCTACTTCGTATTTGTTGCCGTTAAAGTGAATTAGTGCGTAACCTTTTGGTGTACCATCGCGCATGGTTGAAGCAGGCACGCCTTGTTCGTTCATTTCGCCAGAGTACCAATCGCCCGATGTGGTTCCTACGTTGTACTCGTGATGTGGTTTTTCTTGTTTCCAACCTTTGTCTTTTCCGTAAAAAATTTGTTGCTGAATGTGTGTGTGTGCAGAAAGAGATAAGGTATTTGGAAACTTTTGCAACAATTCAAACAAGCGTTCGCGGTCTGTAGTTCTAAACCATTCGTTGTTATTATCTTCTAACGGAATGTGGAAAGAAAGTACCACTAAATGATCTTTGGGTACAAATTTTAAATCGTTTTCAACAAATTTTAACTGATCATCGCGCAAACCACCCCAGTAACTTTTACCATCACGAGGATCGGGATACAATATGTTATCTAAAATAATAAAGTGTACTTTTCCGTAATTAAATGAAAAATTATTCGGACCAAAATTTGATTCATACGTTTCATCAGAATCTTTGTCTGTTTTAGCGTCGTAATTCATGTCATGATTTCCCATTACATTATACCATGGCAAGCCAATTTGTTTTATTGCATCTTTATAATCTGGGTGTAATGATAAGTCGTCGCCTACTAAATCGCCTAAACTAATACCAAAAACAGCTTTACTGTTATCAATTTCATTAACTACACCCTTAATAAAATACTGAACTTCTTCTTTAGTATAAGCTTGCGGGTCACCAAAAGTAAATGCTGTAAACTGAGAAGATTCTTTAGCCGGAACTAAAGCGAAATCTAATGATTTGGGTAATTTACCCGATGGTTGAACGCCTTGGTACTTACTTTGTGGTGAGCCTTGCGGTTTGTGTAAATAGTAAAATTTTGGCAAGTTGTAATGATCTAAATGAAACTGATATCCTGCTGGTTTAATTACAAAAATTGGAGAATCATTAGTAATATTTAATTCGTATGTTCCGTTTTTATCGGTTGGTACTACATCAACTCCGTTACTTACCAAAACATTAGCAATTCCTTTTTCTTTCTTGTCTTTTTTACCATTATTGTTTACATCTTTATAAACAATTCCTTTTACTTTTTCTTGTGCGTGTGCAACACTTGTTAACGCCAAAAGAGCAAGTGAAACACAAAATAATTTTTTCATAGTTGTATAAAAATTTGTTGTTGCAAAACAACTGCACTCGGTTAACTTTTCAAACTTTATGTATTTAAGAAATTATTAATAAAAATTAGCCGTGTTGTGTTTTTCGTAACACTTGGTATACATTTAAATAAAACTTTGTTAACTGTAGTAAATACTGGGCTTAAAAAAAATCACACGTACTTTGTGGTGCTTAAAAAACAAATACACGAACCATTTTAATCAACAAAATTTAACAAATCCTTTAGTAAAAGAAGAAATGAAAAAAATTCCGCGTACGGCAGCTCATTTTCTAAAAATGATGTTATTCGCCTCGGCAACATTAAGTACATCGTACATTTGGTCATCGCCCCATTCACAAAATGTTATTACGTTACAAAAAATAGGTAAAATTATCAAAGGAAAGGTTGTAGATAAAAAGAACAAACCGTTAGAAGGGGTAACGGTTTATGTACCAGGAACAGATTTCGGCACAGAAACAAATGCTTTGGGTGTTTTTGAATTTGAAGTTCCTGAAAATGTTACACTGGTTTTTACTTATTTAGGATATGTCGATGTAACCCAAACCATTACCGATGCTAACTTTTTAAATATTATTCTTCATGAAAATACCGAAGAACAATTAGACGAAATTGTAATTACAGCACTTGGTATTGCCCGTGAAGAAAAGCAATTGGGATATTCGCAACAAAAACTTTCAAATGAAACTTTTACCGATGCCCGTTCAAACAACTGGGTAGATAACATGAAGGGAAAGGTTCCGGGAATGAGCTTTACTTCGGCAAGTTCCGGACCAATGGGATCTACACAAGTTGTTTTACGTGGAAATCGTTCGGTTGATTCTAATAAAAACGGAGCTTTAATTGTGGTTGATGGTATTCCTATTAATTCAGGAATGTCTTCTTCGGGTACAGGAAATGGTTATTTATCAACTGATTCTCCGGTAGATTTTGGTAACGGTATGTCTGACATCAACCCAGAAGATATCGAATCGGTAACAGTGTTAAAAGGTGCAGGGGCAACGGCTTTGTACGGATCGCGTGCTGCTAACGGAGCTATTATGATTACCACAAAATCGGGTAAAAATAGCCAAGGATTGGGTATTACCTTTAATTCTAATACAAGTATCGATGCAATTCAACGCTGGCCAGACTGGCAAACACAATACGGATCGGGTACAGGAAAGGCTTTTAACAGCAACGGCGAATTGTATTATTCGTATCAAGCAAGTGAAGATGGTGCGGCTACACAAAGTAATTTAGGTTTTGGACCGCGTTTTAACGGACAGTATTATTATCAGTACGATCCTGCAACAGGAACAATGGGAACCGAACGTACACTTTGGCAAAATTACGACAATGCCCGCAAAGGTTTCTGGAGAACCGGAACTACTTTAACCAACAGTTTGTCTTTTGCTGCCGGTAACGATAAAGGTGCTATGCGGGCATCGGTAACTTATTCTGACAACGAATGGATTATGCCAAACACTGGGTTTGAGCGCGTAGCCATATCAACAAAAGGAAATTACGAGATTGCTAAAGGTGTTAAATTAAATTCCACACTAAATTATTATAACCGCAGCAGTGGCAATTTGCCTTCAACAGGTTATAACAACCACACCATATCATACTTTATGATTCTTACCAATGCCAATAACAATATAGACTGGTACAGAAAAATGTGGTTAGATGAAGGAAAAACAAAGCTAAACAGCCCCTTTAGTACGTATTTAGATAACCCTT
>CAMLFV010000223.1 GCA_946479395.1 uncultured Flavobacterium sp.
CGTTCGCCTTTTGGCGTAATTAAATCAATACGAAGCTGTTGCTGGTTTAGTTTTGGTTTTAATTTATTTTAAATAATTAACAAAATATTTTGTTAATTATGATTTTTTAATTATATTGGCTTCATTATTAACCTTTTAAATTCACAATATGTTTAAAAAAGTATTATTATTTGCTACAGAAATGCCCTGTTACAATAACAAGAAAAATTTGTATCTGTGGTTTGTATTATTAAATACAAGTTTTAATACTAATAAAAAAAGCTATGAGAACAAACATACTGTTTATTTTAACAATTTTATGTATAACGCAGCTAACTTATGCACAAGTGTTATACAGTGAAGATTTTAACAACCTTACCATTGGCAATGTTGGTACAGACGACACCGGTACTGTACCGGGAAAAGGCGGGTGGTACACAACATCACATACGTATAATACTCCATATACAGGTAATAACGATTTTAAAATTATAGTAGAATCCGGCAGGGGAAATGTACTGCAAGTAACAGGTCCTGGTGTTTCTGGAGGACGTAATTTAATAGCGCTAAAAAATTTAGGGCTATTATGGAATAATAGAACTGCAGGAAACAATGTTTTAAAAATAGAATATGATTTTTTTACCGGAAATACTGTATTTTCTTCTAATTCAGTTTCATTCTGGAATCAATTGGGTTTTGTTGGCGGTACTGTACCATTGATAATATATTATGCAAATGCTCCAAATTTAATTCGAGTTTCTTGTAGTACTTGTACGCCACCGCCCCATGGAGTGCGTGATATCTTGCAAAATACTGCTGTTCCAAGAAATACCTGGTTAAAATTTGAATTATATTTAGATTATGCTAACCAAATATCGTATTTTACAATTCCCTCTTTGGGAGTAAGTGGTACGTCGGGGTGGTTTTCTTCATCTAATTTTTCAGAAACACGGTTAATAGTAGAAACAATAGCATCAGTACAGGCTGTTCACAAGTTTGATAATCTAATTATTTCGGCGGTTGATACGGTTCCATTAAGCACACAAGATTTTATTTCTTCTAAATTCAACGTTTTTCCTAACCCTATGAATGATGTAGTTACAGTAACCAACAATGAAAGCATTAACATAGAGCAAATACAGGTTTATGATATAAGCGGTAAAAGTGTAAAAACACATAGTTTTAGTAACGTAAACCAAGTACAGTTGAATGTAGAAAATCTGGCGAGTGGTTCGTATTTGTTACAAATAAAAACCGATAAAGGTATTGCTGTGAAGAAAATTGTTAAAAAGTAAAATTTGTAAAACACTGTTTTTTACAAAAACTAAAAATCGTCTTTAATTATTAAAGACGATTTTTAGTTTTTGTATGATTTAAAATTAGTTCAACAGCTTTAATAGTTAAAAGTATTGAATTTATAATATCAGTCGCAATCGTTCGCCTTTTGGCGTAATTAAATCAATACGAAGCTGTTGCTGGTTTAGTTTTGATAAAATTTCGTTGGCATGTTCGGTATTTTCAATTTTAGATCCGTTCACCGCTAATATAATGGCATTTTTTAATTCGCCTTCGTAAGGTTTGTAACGTTCGTTAGAAATTCCGTTAATTTTTACGCCATAATTTATACCTAACGCTTTTTGTTCTGTTGGCGATAAATTTTCAATTTCAAAACCATTAAACTGAACTTGGGCAATTTCTTTTTTACTTAATCTAACCAAAAATTCTTCGTCTTTATTATTTCGTTTTAAAGAAACTTTTACTTCATCGTTCGGACGTTTGGTTGCAATAATACTGTTTAAATCTAAAAACGAATTAATTCCTTTATTATCAATCTTATAAATAATATCTCCTTTTTTAATACCCGCATGTTCGGCACCCGAATTTTTAGTAACACTTTCTACATAAAATCCTTGTTTAAAATTTAGTTTGTTTTCGGCTGCAACCTGACTGTTTATTTCGTAACCCTGAACGCCCAAAATTCCCTGTTGAACTTTTCCGTATTCCATTAAATCGTTCACAATTTTCCGAGTCATGTTTGATGGTATTGCAAACGAATAACCAACATAAGATCCCGTTGCAGAAGATATCATGGTATTAATACCAATTAAATCGCCGTTGCCGTTTACCAATGCACCGCCCGAGTTTCCCGGGTTTACAGCAGCATCTGTCTGAATAAACGATTGAATTCCGTTTTCTGATAAATTCCGTGCCTTGGCAGATACAATTCCGGCAGTAACGGTTGATGTTAAATTATACGGATTTCCCACAGCCAAAACCCAATCGCCTACATTAATTGCATCAGAATCGGCAAAAGCAGCAAAAGGCAGTTTTTCGTTGGTATCAATTTTTAAAAGTGCAATGTCCATTTTAGAATCCGTTCCAATCAACTTTGCTTTAAAAGTTCGGTTATCGTTCAACGTAATTTCCAGTTCATTTGCGTTTTGAATCACGTGGTTGTTGGTTACAATGTATCCATCTTCAGAAATAATAACTCCCGAACCTGTACCAACCTGTGCGTAGGTTTTATTTCCGCCTTGGTATCCGTAAAAATATTCCATAATCGGGTTTCGCGGTGCATTTCTAAAAGATACATTTTTAACATGCACAACCGCATGTATGGTTTTTTCGGCTGCGAGTTTAAAATTTGGTGCTTCAAAAGCCGTGTTTGCAACATTTCTAAAGGGTGCAGTTGTTGTTATTGTGTTAGAATTGTTTAAGAAAGAATCTTGCTCAAAAAACAATTTGTACGATCCCAAAGTTACAACACCACTTAACAACGATGTTGCTAAAATAGTTCCTATATTTTTCATGTTTAAATAGAATGTTTGTTTATTTAACATTAAAATTAAAAGATGTTTAAATAACAAAAAAGCAGTTTAACGCATGTTAACACAACTTAACGAAGCTTTAATAATTGTATATTTGTAGTATGAAAAACGTAACTTTTTTTAAATATCAGGGAACAGGAAACGATTTTGTGCTAATTGATAATCGTACGGAGTTTTTCCCAAAGAAAAATGTAGAATTGATAAAAAAATTATGCGACCGACGATTTGGAATTGGTGGCGACGGATTGATTTTATTGGAAAACGATCCTACTGCCGATTTTAAAATGGTTTATTATAATGCCGATGGTAACGAAAGTACCATGTGCGGCAATGGCGGGCGATGTATTGTTTCATTCGCTCATTTTTTAGAGATTTTTTCAAAGGATACTACGTTTATTGCAATTGACGGTCTGCATCATGCAACCATTAATGAAAATGGAATTGTTGCTTTACAAATGATCGATGTTGTAAAAGATACCATAAAAAAGGATACTGAATTTACGTTTTTGTTTACCGGATCGCCGCATCATGTGGCAATGGTAAATGATATTCAAAATTTTAATGTTTTTGAAAACGGAAAAAATATTCGTTACAGCGAACAATACAAACCGGGCGGAACCAATGTGAATTTTGTTGAACAATTATCAAACGATTCTTTCAAGATAAGAACTTACGAGCGCGGAGTGGAAGACGAAACCTTGTCTTGCGGAACCGGAGCAACAGCCGTGGCAATCGCCATGAACAGTTTAGGTAAAACAGTTGCAAACAAAATAACTATTCAGGTTGAAGGTGGTGATGTGCAGGTTTCTTTCGATCAAAACGAAGAAAAATATTACAACGTAATGTTAACCGGAGCAGCCAAACAGGTTTTTAAAGGAGAAATTTCTATCGATTAAATATGTTTTTAAAAGGAAATCAAGTTTATTTACGTGCTTTAGAACCCGAAGATTTATCGTTTCTGTACGAAATTGAAAACGATGAAACTTTGTGGGAAGTCAGCAATACGCAAACACCTTATTCTAAATGGCTGTTGAAAAATTATTTGGAAAACAGTCATCAGGATATTTACGAAGCTAAACAACTTCGATTGGCAATTGTAGAAAAATCTTCAGATAATTTAATCGGTTTGATCGATTTGTACGA
>CAMLFV010000224.1 GCA_946479395.1 uncultured Flavobacterium sp.
GAAGCAATGAAATCTTCAAACGAAACCTTACTTCTATCAATATAATAAAAACTACTCATTTTATATAGATTGTGTTTTTTTTAATCCTTTGTAAGCCATGAAAAACGCACAAACCATTAAGATTGATGCCAAAACAAACGGAGCACCCGGAAATTTAAACGGAGCTGAATCGTGCGTAAAGAAATAAAAAATACTTGTCATTACCAATGGTCCAAAAGTCGCAGTAGCACTGTTTAGGCTGGCTAATGTTCCCTGAATTTGTCCTTGTTCGTTTGGTGGTACATGATTGGTGATTTCGGACTGAATTGCCGGACCTGCCAAACCACCCAAACAATAAGGAATCAAAAATACAAAAACCATCCATTCTTGCGAAGCAAATGCAATGAGCATTAAACCTAATGAATTTATAGAATAACCTATTAAAATACTTTTACCGTTACCTATTTTTGGATTGACAAACCGAACCAAAACACCTTGAACAATTGCAACCAAAACACCAAGAACACCCAGTGAAATTCCTACCATACGTTCATCCCAATTGTATCGGTACATGGTATAAAAGCTCCAATTTCCGTGAACGGCATGCGATGCAAAATACATAAAAAACATAGCTGCAACCAAGCCTATAATATTCGGAAACTTTTTTAATCGAGCCAAAGCACCGATTGGGTTTGCTGCTTTCCATTCAAAAACTCTGCGTCTTTCGGGCGTTAATGATTCTGGTAAAACAAAATATCCATAAACAAAATTCACAAAACATAAAACCGCTGCAGCGTAAAACGGAACTCGAGAACCAAACTGCCCCAATAAACCGCCGATTACCGGACCAATAATAAAACCAATACCAAAAGCTGCCCCAACCAAACCAAAGTTTTTCGCCTTGTTTTCGGGTGTACTAACATCAGAAATATAAGCCATTGCAGTAGAAATACTCGCACCGGTAATACCTGCAATAATTCTGCCCACAAACAACCAAGCTACCGTTGGTGCTAATGCCAAAACCAAATAATCAACCGCAAATGCCATTAAAGAAATCAACAAAACAGGTCTTCTGCCGAATTTATCAGACAAACTACCCATTAAAGGCGCACACAAAAACTGCGTAAACGCGTATGCAAATGCCAGCCAACCACCTAATTGTGCCGCTTCGCTAATATCGGAATGATTTAACTCTTGCAAAAGCTTGGGAATTACAGGAATAATGATGCCTATACCTATAATATCGATTAACATTGTAATGAATATAAAACCAATCGCAGCTGATTTTTTGGAACTCATGTCTTTTAAAAATTAGAAAACAAAGCTACGAAAAGCTAACAAAAAAAGTCTTCCCAATTGGAAAGACTTTTAACAATATAAAAAACAATAAAATATTATAGTTCTAAAGCTTTTTTAGGATCGTTGTTCATTAACAACTCCATTGGGTTTTCTAAAGCTTCTTTAACAGCTACCAAGAAACCAACAGACTCACGACCATCGATAATTCTGTGGTCATAAGATAATGCAATGTACATCATTGGCGCAATAACCACTTGTCCGTTTACTGCAACCGGACGTTCGATGATATTGTGCATTCCTAAAATACCCGATTGCGGTGGGTTGATAATTGGCGTTGACAACATAGATCCAAATACACCACCGTTGGTAATTGTAAAAGTTCCACCTGTCATTTCGTCAACCGTAATTTGTCCGTCACGAGCTCTTGTTGCCAAACGCTTGATTTCTGCTTCAACACCACGGAACGATAATAATTCAGCATTGCGAACAACCGGAACCATCAATCCTTTTGGTCCAGAAACGGCGATTGAAATATCGGCAAAATCAAATTTAATTTGCTCTTGACCATCGATCATTGAGTTTACATCTGGATACAACTGTAATGCACGAGTTACCGCTTTTGTAAAGAACGACATAAAACCTAAAGACGCATTATGTTTTGCTTTAAACACATCCTTAAATTCGGCACGTATTTTATTTACTTCCGTTAAGTTAACCTCGTTAAAAGTAGTTAACATTGCTGTTGTATTTTTAGCTTCAACCAAACGCTCTGCTACTTTTCTGCGTAACATAGACATTTTTTTGCGCTCTGTTCCACGAGGTCCGCCAGTTGGTGTTCCCATTGAAGGTGTTGCGTTTAAAGCGTCTTCTTTAGTTACACGACCATCTTTACCTGTACCTTGAACAGACCCAGCGTCGATGCTTTTCTCGTCTAATATTTTTTTGGCAGCCGGCGATGCAGATCCTGTTGCATACGTAGCAGCTGGTGCAGATGCAACAGCCGGTGCAGCTTTTACTTCTTCTTTTTTCTCTTCAGCTTTTGGAGCTTCGGCAGCCGGTGCGCTACCCGATGGTTTTGCAGCACCTGTATCGATTAAACAAACTACCTGACCAACAGCCACAGCATCTCCTTCTTCCGCTTTTAAAGTAATAATACCACTAGCTTCAGCAGGTAATTCTAAAGTTGCTTTGTCAGAATCAACCTCAGCAATTGCTTGGTCTTTCTCTACATAGTCTCCGTCTTTTACTAACCAAGTAGCAATTTCCACTTCTGTGATTGACTCTCCTGGCGAAGGAACTTTCATTTCTAAAATACTCATGAGTATATTAATTTAATTTTGTTTTTATTTAAAATGCGTTTCTAAAATTATAAATTTTTATCGAATACTTTAGCAATTGCTTTTGCATATCTTGCTTTAGATCGAACTGATGAACCTGCTGCCGGTGCAGCTGCTGGTGCTGGTGATGCCAAACGGAATTTAACCAAATCGAAATTCATTAGCATATAACCGTAAGCGCCCATGTTTTTAGGTTCTTCTTGTGCCCAAACGTAATCATCAACATTTGGGTACGAAGCTATAACTTCTTTTAATTTTTCGCTATCTAACGGAAACAATTGTTCAACTCTTACAAAAGCAACATCGTTTCTGCCTAAATTTTCTTTTTCTGCCTGTAAATCGTAATAGAATTTACCTGAAACAAAAACCAATGTTTTTACTGCCGATTTATCTTGAACCTTTGGATCATCTACAATTGTTTGGAACGATCCGTTTGTTAACTCCTCAATAGTTGAAGTAGCTTCCGGGTGACGCAACAATGATTTTGGCGACATAATTACCAATGGTTTTCTAAAATCGGTAACCATTTGTCTGCGCAACATGTGGAAATGGTTTGCTGGCGTTGTACAATTTGCTACATACATATTGTGGTTTGCACAAAGTTGCAAGTAACGCTCTAAACGTGCCGATGAATGTTCAGCTCCTTGGTGTTCGTAACCATGTGGCAATAACATAACAATTCCGTTTTGGTTGCCCCATTTATCTTCGCCAGCAGCGATATATTGGTCGATCATAATTTGAGCGCCGTTAGAAAAATCTCCGAACTGTGCTTCCCAAATGGTTAATGCTTTTGGATTTGCCATTGCATATCCGTATTCAAAACCTAAAACAGCATATTCTGATAAATGCGAGTTGTAAATACGCATTTGTCCGTTTTGCGATTTTATGTTGTTTAAAGGCACATATTCGTATTCTGTATCTTCGGTTTTAACAACGGCATGACGGTGCGAAAACGTTCCGCGCTGAACATCTTGTCCTGAAAAACGCACATCGTATCCTTCTGAAATTAATGTACCGTACGCCAACAATTCGCCCATTGCCCAATCTAAACGATTGGTTTCATAGTACATGGTATAACGGTCTTTTATTAATTTTGATACTTTGCTTATGAATTTTTTATCGGTAGGTAAAGCTGTTAATGCTGGTGCTACATCGTCTAACATTTCGCGCGATACTTTGGTATCATACGTTTGCAACATGCGGTTAACATCTGCAATGTGATATCCCTCCCATTCTTTCTGCATGAATGGAATTACCATTGCTTTTTCTGTTTCTTTAGCTTCCGCCAGATTTTCTTCTAAAACAGCTTTGTATTTATCTTCTAAAGATCC
>CAMLFV010000225.1 GCA_946479395.1 uncultured Flavobacterium sp.
TTCTAAAGCTGCGATTATTCCTTGTAACGGAGTTTTTAATGCTTGTTGGGTAAAGGCTTCAATTTTATCTGCAAACAAATTATGTGCATCTTTATCGAACAAATTCTGCGTTGCCATTCTAATAAAAGCAGTGCTGTTCTTTTTTACGACATCAATGGCACGTTCACGGTTTATTTTACGTTCATCAGAATCAGGTTGGGCAGATGAGTTTAAAAGAATCAATGATCTAACATTATCCGGATACAATTCGGCAAAAGCCAACGCAATGTATCCGCCCATAGAATGCCCAATTAACGAAACTTTACGCAAACGCAATTCAGAAATCAACGCAAAAAGCATATCCGCCTGATCTTCCATTGTGTGCACATATCCGTAACAATCGCTGTTGCCATGACCTAAAAGATCAACAGAAATAACTCGGTATCGTTTGTTTAAATTCGATGTAAGATCAACCCACATTGAAGAATCCTCCAAAAATCCGTGAATAAGTAAAACGGTGTTTCCTTTTCCGGAATCACTATAATTTATTGCGGTATTTTTGTAGGTAAACGTGTTCAATTTTTTTTGTGTAAAAATAGTAAAGAAAACCAAAAAATTAAAAATTATGTTATTTGCAACTAAATTGTATTTTTGCACATAATAAAAACATACTTATTTAACTTATGAAAACAAAAATTGCTTACCTATTTTTTGTGTTATTTTCGGTAACCTTAAATGCGCAAACTTCTGCACCGGAGAAAAAAGTAACTGTTAGAGAAATTCCTGTGTACCGTGATGTAGATGTTATGGCAACGTATCGTGGTGGTTATGCGGTGATTTTGAAGCAGATTGAAGATGCAACTAAAAATTGCAAAAGAGGATCTTTTAAAGGTAAAGATACTACCATTATTATTGATGTTTTAATTACCGATAAAGGTAAAGTTGCAAAAGTGGAATTTGTAAAAGCCGATGTTACATTATGCAATGAAGCTATAGAAAATGCAATTAAGAACGGAAATCAGTGGGTTCCAGGAAGAATTGGAAACAAGCCGGTAAATTCTTATTTGCAATTAACTGTGAATTTAACAAAAGGAAATAACGGTGATAATAATGTAATTAGACGTTTAAATTAATTAAAAAATAAAAAAACAGTGAATCTGTTTTTTTTATTTAAATTATCGTTCTATTTTTATAGAACTAATTCTAATTTTATAGAATATGAAATTAACAGCTGCCGAAGAACAACTCATGCAATACATTTGGAAGCATGATAAAGTGGTTCTTAAAGATTTAATTGATAGTTACAGTGATCCCAAACCTGCGAAAACAACAGTTGCAACTACGGTAAAAAAATTGATTGATAAAGGTTTTGTTGGATACGATGAAATTGGTAATACACGTTTGTATTTCGCAATTGAAAAGAAAGAAAACTATTTTTCTAAACAAATGAAAAATATGATTAAACAGTTTTTTGATAATTCCACATCACAATTTGCATCGTTTTTTGCAAAAGATGCCACGTTAACAAAAGATGAATTACAAAAACTCCGCGATTTAATAGATGATGAACTTAAAAATAAGTAGTTATGGTGCTTTATTTTATAAAATCGACATTTTTATTATTGATATTTTGTTTGATATTTAAATGGAATTTAGAAAACAAAAAGTCATTACAATTTGTAAGGTATTATTTGCTTGCAAGTATTGTTTTTGCATTGATTGTGCCTTTGTTTAATTTTCAGTTTTTAGTACCGCAAAACAAAATTGTTGAAACTAAAGAATATATTTTTGATCAGTTGCCAAACATTCCTGTAATAATTGTTGAAAGTGTTCCAGAAAACAATATTTCTATACTAACAATAATTTATGTCTTTGTCAGTTGTGTTTTTTTGATCCGATTCTTATATAATCTTTTTAAAATTTTACAGATTAAGAAATCAGGCAAAAAAGTTAGTACATCATTCGGAAAATTAATCGTAAGTAGTAAAGTTGCTTCGCCTTTCACGTTTTGCAATTATATCTATATAAATAAAACCGACTGGGAAAGTAAAAGTGTAAGCGATGCTATTCTGTATCACGAACAAGCCCATGTAAAACAAAATCATTCAATAGATATTCTGTTTATTGAAGGATTAAAGATAGTATGGTGGTTTCAGCCTTTTCTTTATTATTTCAAACGAATTATATAAGAAAATCACGAATATCTTGCAGATGAATTTAGTTTGCAAAAAACAAACGATCTTAAAAACTACCAAGAATTAATTTTAAACTATTATGGCAATAATCAGCCAATTGTTGCATTAAGTAGTTCAATCCACTTTAATAATTTAAAAAAACGATTTATTATGATGAAAAACACAAAAAAAGGAAAAGTATGGGGAACGATTTTTTATTCGTTAACCATGGCAGTAACGTATGTTGGTTTTGTTGGAATTGAAACCAAAGCAGCCGAAATTAAAAAGGTTGAAGATAAAATATCAAAGGTAGTTGAACAAGCAGTTAATCAACCTCAAGAAATTAAATCTACCGAACCGATTGTTGAAGAAACGAAAGCTGAGGTTAAGAATAACCCAATTATTCTGGCTTATATTAAAGGTGAAATAAGCAGTGGCTACTTTAGTCATAAAGACAGTGTTTATTTGTATGTTGTAGATGAAAATTTAAAAGTATCAATTTACAATAGATATGGAGTTGTTCAAAATGAAAAAGATTTCACATACGAACTTAAAACGGTATCTAAAGAAGAAAAAGAGAAACTAACTTTAGATGAATTAAAAAGATCTGCACAAGCACAAAATGATTATCAAGATATAAAAGAAATAGAAAAAAAATATGCTGAAGCTCATAGTTTCGTAGAGAAGAAAGCTATACCAAAAGAAGGTATGCAATCTTTTATGCAAAATTTTGCTAGAGAATTTAAAGCTCCAAAAGAAATTGCATCAGATCAAATAAAATTTCGTTTAAAATTTATTGTTGAAACAGATGGAGGTTTTTCTAACATTTTTGCAGTTGATGGTGATGAAAATGTTACAACTGAAGCAATCCGAGTTTTAAAAACAATGCCTAAATGGAACCCAGCTGAACATGAAGGCAAAATAGTAGCATCTACTTTTACATTGCCAATTACTATTAGAGTGAATTCGAATATTGAAGTTGCTAATTAATGAGGATTTATTTATTCTTTATCTTGTTCCTGATATTCTCCTGCAAAACCAATCAGAAAAAAAATGGAGTAGAAGTTGGTAGGTGGAAATATGTTTCGGGTACAAAAGCCGAAAAGAGTTTAATTACTGGTAAATATGATAAGTATGGTCAAGAAAAAGGTGTGTGGAAGTATTACAATAACGATACACTATTTCGGTCAGAAAAATATTTTTATCCCTATTCTGTAGATGTGCTGTATCATAAAAACGGAAAAATTAGCCAGATAGGAAAAAGTTACACGACTAAAAAAACATGGACTAAAATTGGCACTTGGTACACATTCAACGAAGAAGAAAAACTAATCGATTCAATCACTTTTGAAAACTAAAAACACCTCAACCGAGGTGTTTTTTTATCCGTGAACGCTTTCTTTTGTGCCATAATTCTGAATTAACTGACCTTCAAACTCCAGCCATTCTTTCCAGCGTTTATCAACATTTACGCGTTCGGTATATTTTTTGGCAAATTTTATAAAAGTGGTGTAATGACCTGCTTCAGAAATCATTAAATCTCTATAAAATTTCACTAATTCTTCGTCTTTAATATTTTCAGAAAGCACACGAAAACGCTCGCAACTTCTGGCTTCTATCATCGCAGCGAAAAGTAATCGGTCAATAAAAGCATCGTTACGCGATCCATCTTTTTTCATAAACTTATAAAGCTGGTTAACGTAATCGTCTTTTCTTTCGCGACCCAAAGTGTAACCACGTTGTTTAATAAT
>CAMLFV010000226.1 GCA_946479395.1 uncultured Flavobacterium sp.
AACCTGCTCAACATAATGGAAAAATTGTACGTTCCGCTTTTAGTATACCTATTAATGTAGGAGATAAAAAAATAAAAAAAAATAAATCAGTTAATAAAAAATTTGATAATAAAATTATTGACAAAATTGTTTTAGATAAAACTATCGAAACAGATGAATTTGAATTTAAGTGTAATTGTTCTTATTATGAAGAGAGCAAAAATCCTAGAATTAATCAAATAACAAAAAACTATGAATTGAATGATTATGAAGGTATGTATTCTATAATAATTCAAAATAATCCAGAAGAAAAGCACATTCCTAATTTTGATGAATTACTAACTTCTAAAAATTTAGTTGGTGATAAAAAGTATATCGACTTAAATGGTATCAAAGCATTTCAAATTGGAAATGATTTAGAAAGTTATAATAAAGGGTATAATGTAATGATAATGTTTGTTGAAGGAGATAACTTAATAAATATTCAAATAAATGCTGAAAGCAAAGTATTAACAGAGTTTTTGGTTGAAGAATTTATAAAAACATTTAAACTCAAAATCTAAAACCAAACACTCCAGTATTTCCAAACGGTGTGAATATAAATCCCTAATAAAATCATACAGAACACAAACTTTATAAAAGTAGATGCCAAAAAGCCAATAAAAGATCCGGCTGCGGCTTTTAACGCACGTTTAGAATCGTTTTGATCGTAAATCAATTCGCCAATAAAAGCGCCAACAAATGGTCCTATGATAAATCCAAATGGTATCGGAGCCAAAAGTCCTACAATCAATCCAATGTTTGTACCCCAAATTCCGTACTTGCTACCGCCAAAACGTTTTGTTCCCTGTGCCGGAATCACGTAATCTAAAATCACAATAATCAGCGTAAAAACAAAGGTAATTCCCAGTGTCCAGTAATCAAATTTAATGTTTGGCATGGTGTAAAGTATTAACAAACCAATCCAGCTTAAAGGCGGTCCGGGTAATGCGGGCAGCACACTTCCTGCAATGCCCGCAAGCACAAACAATAAACTT
Organism: uncultured Flavobacterium sp.; assembly: GCA_946479395.1. The sequence continues at coordinate 1,017 of CAMLFV010000226.1, forward strand.
ACAATGAGTATTAAGATTTCCATAGTTATTTTTGTATTTTTGCTTTTAAATTTACGATTTAATTTTTCATGAAAAATTATTGGGCATTTCTTTTTTGTACTTTTCTGCTTACTTCCTGCAATTTTGTTCAGAAAGAATTACCTAATTCTCAAGAGTTGTTACGTCGTGAATTGCATGCGATTGACTGGAGCAAGGTGGACACCTATCCTTCTTACGATTCATGCGAAAAACTGACAGATGTCGCTGAAAATAAAGAATGTTTTTTTGATCGATTGAATTTTGAGGTGGTTCGGGTTTTAAAAACCGATTCTTTGGTTAAGATTTCTACGATCGATTCGGTTCAGTTTAAAGTTAGTATTTCATCAAACAGCGAAATTGATTTTAAAACCGAAGCCGTGAATGAAAAATTAATGCCGAAGTTTATGTTAGATAGTATAATGAAAAAACACAAGAATAATTTCTCTAAAATTCAGCCGGCAACAAAACGCGGAATTCCGGTTACGACTCAGTTTGTGCTGAATGTAAAGTTTGATCCTTCTTCGGATTAAAAATCAACAAAAAGATACTTCCAATCGAAATAGGAATTACCAGATTCAACAGCCATATTAAAGCAGCAACAAGGGTTACGATCCATCCATCCACACCAAAAAAGCCGAATAAATAAATAGCCACGCTTCCTTTCAACGCAAAATCTACCGCCTGAAAATTTGGTAAGCTCGATGCCAGTAAATAGATACTCGCAACAACCGCCAACAAAACAAAATACGGAATTTCGACACTGAAAAGCGTGTACAGAATAAAATACTGATGTATTAAAACCAAGTATCTTAACAACGCCAAAACAATGTTTTTTCTATGGATTTTTTTAGGAATTTCGTTTAAACTTTTAAAAAGTGTTTGAAGCGAATATCCTTTAATTCGAATGTTTTTAACCAGAAGTATTGCTAAAATAACGGCAATTAAAATCCCAAAAAAAAGTAAAATATATTCTGCGTCAATAAACTGGTGCAGAGAATTTATGTAAAGCGTACCGATTAATCCAAAAGCGACGGAGAAAATTACCTGAATTCCGTTACATACAGCGTTTAAAAAAACAATTTTAACAGCATCTTTTTTATTGTAAAACCAAGCTTTACCTGCATATTCGCCAATGCCGTTTGGTGTAACAATGCCAAATGTAATACCAATTAAAACCTGTTTGGTACTTTCCCAAATACTTATAGGTTTTACAACTTTAGCTAAATTCTGCCATTTTAAAATCTCTAAAAAGCGGTTGAAAAATGTCAGTATTAAAAGTATCGTAACTAAAAACCACGCATTCGGTTTTTGTAAGGTTTGCGAAATAATATCCCAATTAAAATCTTTTTCGGTAAGCTGATTCTTAATAAAATAAAAAGCGCCACCCACTACAATTAATTTAAGCAGAAGTAATAAGAATTGTTTAATTTTGGGTGATAGAAATTTCATACTGCAAAGGAATGATTTTTTTAAGCATACGCATACTAAATTAACGAATATTAAGCATTTTGGCTGCAGAACGAATTATATTGGGGATTGATCCCGGAACTACAATTATGGGTTTTGGTTTAATTAAGGTTGTGAAAAATTCTATGGAGTTTATACAGCTTAACGAACTGAATCTAGCCAAAATGAGCGATCCGTACTTAAAATTACAACGCATTTTTGAACGAACCATTGAGTTGATCGATACGCATCATCCCGATGAAATTGCAATCGAAGCTCCGTTTTTTGGCAAAAATGTGCAATCCATGTTAAAATTGGGTAGGGCACAAGGTGTTGCCATGGCAGCCGGATTGTCGCGCCAAATTCCTGTAACCGAATACGAACCCAAAAAAATAAAAATGGCAATTACCGGCAATGGAAATGCCAGTAAAGAACAGGTTGCAAAAATGTTGCAGCAATTGTTGGGGTTAAAAGAACTACCTAAAAACCTTGATTCTACCGACGGTTTAGCTGCGGCTGTTTGTCATTATTTTAATTCGGGCAAAACCGCTGTCGGCAAAAGTTATTCGGGTTGGGATGCCTTCGTAAGTCAAAATGCAGACCGCGTAACCAAAAAATAATGGCGGGCATTTACCTACATATCCCTTTTTGCAAGCAGGCGTGTCATTACTGTGATTTCCATTTTTCTACCTCGTTAAAAAAGAAAGAGGAGATGATTTCTGCTTTGCGTCATGAGCTTTTCTTGCGAAAAAACGAAATTACCGAACCTGTTGATACCATTTATTTTGGTGGCGGTACACCAAGCGTTTTAGCGAACACCGAAATTAATCTGTTGATTGACGTGATTTATCAGTTGTTTAATGTTGCAGAAAATCCTGAAATTACTTTAGAAGCCAATCCTGATGATTTATCTGCAGATCGAATAAAGCAGTTGGCAGAATCTAAAATCAATCGTTTAAGTATAGGCATTCAATCGTTTTTTGATGAAGATTTAAAAATGATGAACCGTGCGCATAACGCCAACGAAGCATGGAATTCGTTGCAGGAAGCCAAAAAGTATTTTGATAATATTTCTATTGATTTAATTTACGGAATCCCCGAAATGACCCTTGATCGCTGGAAACAAAACGTACAAAAAGCGTTAGATTTAAACATTCCGCACATCTCAAGTTATGCCTTAACGGTTGAACCAAAAACAGCATTGGCAACCTTAATTAAAAGCGGAAAAATACCAACACCTGACGACGGCGTTGCACACGAACATTTCTTGTTACTGATTGAAATGTTGGAAAAATCAGGATTTATTCATTACGAATTATCTAATTTTGGTAAGCCCGATTATTTCTCTAAAAACAATTCTGCCTATTGGTTAGGAAAGAAATATTTAGGAATTGGTC
>CAMLFV010000227.1 GCA_946479395.1 uncultured Flavobacterium sp.
GAGTTGTACTGATAAATAAAAGTTAAATTTATTGGTGATGCAGGTGTCTTATTTTCCTAATAAAGAATCAACTAAAAAGAAGGAAAAACAACAAAATAAAAAAACATACTTTAAACCATTCCCAAATCTTTCCAGAATTTAATAGCTATCTTTGTTTTATGAAGATTTTAATTGTTGAAGACGAAAAAGAATTGTTGCAAAACATTACAGAATCACTTACAAAAGAGCATTTTGTGATTGAGTGTGCCACTGATTTTTATTCGGCAAGTGAAAAAATCGAGATGTATGATTATGATTGCATTTTGTTGGATATTATGCTACCCAACGGAAACGGTTTGCAACTTTTAGAACAATTAAAAAAATCTGAAAAATCTGAAAATGTGATCATTATTTCTGCCAAAGATTCGCTTGATGATAAACTAAAAGGTTTAGAATTGGGTGCCGATGATTACTTGGCAAAACCTTTTCATATTGCCGAACTTAACGCGCGTGTAAAAGCTGTTTTACGACGGAAAAAGTTAGAAGGTAAAAACACTATTGAAATAGCTAATACTGTTTTAGATTTAAAAGAGCGCTTGTTTTTTGTTGATAACGAACACGTTGCACTTAACAGAAAAGAGTTTGATATTTTAAACTACTTTATGCTAAATAAGAATCGCTTGGTTACAAAAACGGCTTTGGCAGAACATGTTTGGGGCGATAATATAGACCAAGTCGATAACTACGATTTTATTTATTATCAAATAAAAAATCTTCGTAAAAAGCTGCAAACCGCAAAATCAGAAATCGAAATTGAGGCGGTTTACGGTATTGGATATAAGTTAGTGGAACAATGAAATTACTAAACAAATCACTTATATATTTGTCTGTTTCGTTGTTTTTTATCATCGGAATTTGGTCTGCTGTGTTCTATTTCAACATGCTTAAAGAAATTAAAGAAAGTGTTGATGAAGGCTTAGACAACTACAAACGACAGATTATTTACGAAGCCGAGAAAGATCCAAAAGTATTATTAAAAAACAATTTCGATGAAGGTTTTTTCGCCGTGCAAGAAATCTCTCAGAAAAAAGCGCTTTCTATTAAAGATACTTACGTTGATACGTTAATGTATATGCAAGATGCAGACGATGAAAGTCCCGAGTTGGAACCTGTTCGTATGCTTACAACCGCTTTTGAACACAATGAAAAGGTGTACAAATTGCGAATCATAAATTCTATGGTTGAAGAAGATGATTTGGTGAAAGAATTGGTTTACGATACCGTTTGGTTGTATTTAATTTTGATTTTAATCATTATTATTATCAATAACTTTGTGTTGAAACGCCTTTGGAAACCATTTTATTCGCTTTTAAATCAACTAAAAAATTACCGAATTGGCAACAGTAAAAATTTACCAGAGGTAAAAACCGAAACAAAAGAATTTGCCGATTTACAACAAGCCGTGAATGTTTTACTGCACCACACTATTGAAACGTACGAGCAGCAAAAAAGCTTTATTGGCAACGCCTCGCACGAACTACAAACGCCTTTGGCAATAGCTTTAAATAAGTTGGAACTGTTAATTGAAAACGAAAATTTAAAAGATAATCAGGCAGAAAGTATTGCTAACGTAATGCAAATTATAGAACGTTTGGTGCGTTTAAATAAGTCGTTATTGCTTTTAACTAAAATAGAAAACAAGCAGTTTTTAAATAATCAAAATATATCTTTAAATGAAGCTGTTAATGAAATTATTAGCGATTTAAACGAAATTGCCGAATACAAAAACATTGAATTTGTTGTTACTGAAACGTCGCAGGTAAATATAGAAATCGATGGATCTTTGTTGAATATTTTATTATCGAACTTACTTCGAAACGCTATTTTTCATAATGTTGAAAACGGCAAGGTGAACATAAACGTTTCAACTAATTCTATTGAAATAATCAATACTGGAATAGAAACGGCTATAGATCCACAAAAAATATTCTCTCGTTTTTATAAAACTGATAATGCTTCAAACGGCTCAGGTCTTGGTTTGGCAATTGTTAAGGCAATTTGCGATTTGCATGGCTTCACCATTTTATATCGATTTAAAAACAATTTGCATACGTTCGAAATAAACTTTAAATAACCCGTAGTGTATTATCTGCTAAATATTAAATCCATGATATTTAGCTATTTACTTTTTTACCACAGATACACAGATATAATTTTATAGCCTAAAGCTACTAATAATTAAATAGTTACAGATTTTTGAACGCTTCGTATTCAATTAAGTTACATAACTTTTATATTTTGTTCAGAGAAATGCATAAAAATCTGTGCATCTGTGGAAATTCTATAATGCACTACGAGTTTTAAATAGATTTTAATTCCCAAATTTTTCCAAATTCATGTAGTTGTTTTACTACATGAATAAGATAAAAACATACCTAATAATTACTGCAACAACTTTTTTTGCAAGTAATATTTATGCGCAAACTTTGCCCGATAAAGTTTCACATGCCGAACCTTTATATTTAGATTTAGTACGCGATTTAGGTGCCTGAAAAGGCGAAAAAGAACTAAACGTTGGTGCAGAATTTATCAATACCCATCATTATAAAGAAAATGCTTTTTTGGTTGAATATGAATTTGCGCCAATTAACAGATTAGGTTTTGAGGTAGAAGCCGATTTTTCGATCTTTAAAAATACAGAACCAGATGTAACCGCTCCCGCTAACAAATTAGAATGTTTGCGCTTTTCAACACAATATTCCTTTTTTGTATCAACCAAACACAGAACTACGCTGGCTGTTGGTTACACACAAATTTTAGAATTTACCGATTTTAAAAACAGCAACAAAGAACAAATTATTACAGCAACCTCCTACAATCCGTTTTTTGTGGCAGCCAAACGTTTTGGTAAAAACGTTCATTCGTTGGTTTATGTGAGTCCTTTAATTCATCAAGGTTTTTTAGAAGAATCAACACATTTTAACTGGCAAATCAAAACATCGGTTCATTACGTTATTCCAAATACCAAGAATTTTGTGGGTATCGAACTAAATAAAGAAATAAACGGTGGCGTGTTTTCAATGACGGTTCGTCCGCAGGTAAAAGTTAAATTAAATTCGCAACTGGCTTTAGGTTTTGTAACTGGAATTCCTGTCAATAAAAATAACGAAGGATACAGTTCTTTTTTAAGATTGATTTACGAGTTGTAATTCCCAAATCTTTCCAGATTAGCACACTTATTTTGTATCAATAATTTAAAACTCAAATAAAATGAAAAGTATATTTTTAGCAACCGCACTTACCGTTTTCTCGTTAACAAACAAAGCTACGGCGCAAGAAATGCCTCAAAGTCAGGTTCCATCAGTTATCGTGAATAATTTTCAGAAACAATTTCCAAAAGCGTTTGATGTGGAGTGGGAATTAAAAGGAAATTTGTATCAAGTGGAATATGAAATTGGCGTTCTTGGTTCAGATCACGAGGCTTGGTATAACCAAACAGGCAAGTTAGTAAAGCACAAAGAAGAAATTAAAAAGGCTCGATTAAAAACAAAACAGAATCCAAAATTACTATCGGATAATGGTCCTTGTTATGTTTCAAACGAACTAAAAACATATTTAAAAGATCAATTAAAAATGAAGCAAGTTCATGGAAAACCAATGCATCCGCAAATGCTTTAGCATTCAATGAAACATTAATTGAAAAATAAAAACAATGAATTAAACTCAAGGTAAAATTGAACGTTACCACAGAACCATGAAAAATGTGGTTAAACGGAATCATTTTTATCATCCAGAAGAATTAATAGAAGCATTGAATGAATTTGTTGAAAATTACAATAATAAAAGATATCACGAGTCTTTAAACAACTTAACA
>CAMLFV010000228.1 GCA_946479395.1 uncultured Flavobacterium sp.
TTTAATATGTTTTGAATCAGTACCTTTAAAATAAATGCAAACCAATAATTATATATAATTATTACAATTAAAAAACTCCGACGAAGTTTGAAACTTCGTCGGAGTTTTTGATTTTAGCTTATTACTTAAAACTTATAATTAATCTAAACGTTCAATTTTCGCACCTAAAGCCAATAAACGTTCATCTATATTTTCGTAACCGCGATCTATTTGATCTATATTTTGAATAACACTAGTTCCTTTTGCTGATAATGCTGCAATTAACAACGAAATACCAGCGCGAATATCTGGTGATGACATTTTGGTTGCTTTTAACTGCGATTTAAAGTCATGACCAATGATTACGGCACGGTGCGGATCGCACAAAATAATTTTTGCGCCCATATCAATTAATTTATCAACAAAAAACAAACGCGATTCGAACATTTTTTGGTGTATCAATACTTCTCCCCTTGCCTGCGTTGCCACTACCAAAAAAATACTCAACAAATCGGGAGTTAAACCCGGCCAAGGCGCATCGGCTATCGTTAAAATAGATCCGTCTATATCGCCTTTAATTTCGTATCCGTTGGTATGTGCAGGAATAAAGATATCGTCTTCGTTTACTTTTTCAATAGTGATTCCTAATTTTCTAAAGGCTGTTGGTATCACCCCTAAATTTTCCCAGCTTACATTTTTTATTGTAACCTCGCTTCGGGTCATTGCTGCCAAACCTATCCAAGATCCAATTTCGATCATATCTGGTAAAATCTGGTGCGTACATCCGCCTAATTTTTCAACACCTTCAATGGTAATTAAATTAGAACCTACACCTGTAATTTTAGCGCCCATAGAATTTAACATTCTGCAAAGTTGCTGTAAGTAAGGTTCACAGGCTGCGTTGTAAATGGTGGTAGTTCCTTTCGCCAAAACGGCTGCCATTAATATGTTGGCTGTTCCGGTTACCGAAGCTTCGTCTAACAACATATAAGCGCCGGTTAAACCATTTGGAGCTTCTACACCATAAAAATACTCTTCTCGGTTGTATCTGAATTTAGCACCTAAATTTATAAACCCTTCAAAATGAGTATCTAATCTGCGACGCCCAATTTTATCGCCACCCGGTTTAGGAATAAATCCTTTGCCAAATCGAGCTAATAAAGGACCTACAATCATAATAGAACCTCGTAATGATTTTCCTTCCTCGCGGAATTTATCTGATTCTAAATAATCTAAATCAATATTATTTGACTGAAATGTATAAGTATTTCGGTTTAATTTTTCTACAGCAACCCCTAAATTCTGCAACAAAACAATAAGTTTGTTAACATCTATAATATCGGGAATATTAGAAATTGTAATTTTTTCATCGGTTAACAAAACTGCGCATAAAATCTGTAGTGCTTCATTTTTAGCCCCTTGTGGTTGTACAACACCGTTTAAAGTATGTCCGCCTTCAATTTTAAAAGTTCCCATTAATTTGAATTTCTATTTGTATTTTTAGATGAATTGTTACCGTTATTATTGTTGTTTGTATTCGATTTTTTTACAAACCTGTTATTTGCATTTTGCGTATTTGCCTGCTTGTTGTTCGGGTTATTGCGCTGCTGATTTGGGTTATTATTCCCTGAATTATTTCGGTTTTGAAACTGATTGTTTCTGTTATTTGAATTCTGTGTCGATGTATTTCGATTTTGAAACTGATTGTTACGAACATTCGGTTTCATTAAATTAACCGTATTGTTGCTGTCATCTAAATTCGATTTTAGATCGATCTTTCCACCCGATAATTCTTTTAAATGCTGAAAAATAACGGCATCATCAATAGACTCGTTATTCCAGTTCACATAACTTTTTTTCATGTGGTTAGCAATTACCATAATAAGCGCTTCTTTACGTTCTCCTTCTTCCCAAGTAACTGCTTCGTTGATCATATCAACAATATTAGATCCGTAAAAACGATATTTATGATTATTTCTTGGATATTCAATTAAAATTGGTTCGTTAAAATTGGTAACCGCTTTCGGCTTTTCGTAAGGCGAATCAACATCTAACTGAAAACGAGACATTTTAAACAATTGATCCCACAATTTATGCTGAAAATCTAATACATCACGCAAATGCGGATTTATAGTCCCCATGATATCAATCACTGCACGAGCTGCTTTGTTGCGTTCGGCATTGTCTTGAATTAAAATAACCTGATCGATCAGTTTTTGCAAATGACGACCATATTCTGGCAACACCAAATCTTTACGATCGGTATTGTATTCCAAATTATTTATTGCTTCGGTTGGCTTAAATTTCATAAAAAATTATAAGGAAATAATTCCTTCTATAGTTGAAACTTCTTTGTATTTATTAATAATAGCATCTGCATTTGGCATAACCACATTTATTGATACACTTGAGTACTTTCCGTTTTTAGATTTGTTTGTTGTAATCACTGCTCCCATATCATCAAAAGCTTTTTCAATTAAAGCAATTTTCTCTTCACTGGCAGGAACAATAAATTTATATAGATATTCTGCAGGCCACTTTTCGGTTGTATTTTCTAACTCGGTTTTAAGGCGTGTATAGAATTCTTCGGTTTTCTTGTCCATAAAATAAAATTATCTACAAATATACATTAGATTAAGGTAAATATACTAATATCCGTTTTAATTGAACAATTTAATTTTTCTGTGTAAATTTGCCCTTTGATTTTTTAAGGTGGATACTAAAACTATTTTACTTATTGGCGGTCCCGGCTCTGGGAAAACATCAATTATTAACGCACTTACAGCAAAAGGATACGTTTGTTATCCCGAAATTTCTCGTCAGGTTACTTTAGAAGCCCAAAAAACAGGCATTGACCAATTGTTTTTAAAAGAACCGCTTTTGTTTAGTGAATTGCTCTTAAAAGGTCGTATAGATCAGTTTAACAACGCCGTGAAAGAAGACACAACCTGTGTTTTTATAGACCGCGGTATTCCCGATGTTTTGGCGTATATGCATTATATTGGCGACGCCTACCCGCCTGCTTTTGACGATGCCTGTAAAAACCACCGCTACACCAAAGTTTTTATACTGCCACCTTGGGAAGATATTTACGTGAGCGATAATGAGCGTTACGAAAATTTTGAACAGGCAAAACTGATCCACAACCATTTGGTAGAAACCTACGAAAGTTACGGTTACCAGCTAACCGAAGTGCCAAAAGCTGATTTAGACACAAGAATTACTTTTATATTGAATAATTTATAATTTTTCTTTATTTTTAAAGAAAAAACACCGCATTTTGTTTGAAGCTTTACATATTTTAAAAAAACATTGGGGTTATGATTCTTTTAGATTTCCGCAGGAAGAAATAATAGAATCGGTTTTTCAGGGAAACGACACCCTTGCTTTGTTGCCAACCGGTGGCGGAAAAAGTATTTGCTTTCAGATACCGGCTTTAATGACCGATGGAATTTGTTTGGTAATTTCGCCTTTAATTGCTTTGATTGAAGATCAAATCAACCAGTTAAAAGATCGAAACATTAAGGCTTTATCCATATCGGGAAATTTATCTACCGAAGAAATTTCGAATCTATTAGATAATTCGCTCTACGGAAACTACAAATTCTTGTACATTGCGCCCGAACGTTTAAAAAACGAATGGATTTTAAGCAGAATCATTCAGTTACCAATAAATTTAGTAGCTATTGATGAAGCGCATTGTATATCTCAATGGGGACACGATTTTCGTCCGGCTTATTTAGAAATTGGCAAGTTAAAAGAATGGCTTCCAACCGTTCCTTTTATTGCACTTACTGCATCGGCAAACAACCGAGTTCAGCAGG
>CAMLFV010000229.1 GCA_946479395.1 uncultured Flavobacterium sp.
TTTCTATAAAAACCTGCTGCATCATTTTAGTTATGCTTCGGTTAGAAATATTTTTCTGATGTAATTTTTCGTTTGATGGATATACCGGTTGCAATGCAGACTGCAGACTTTTTTTATGTTCTTCAACCGTTTCCATTTCTGGGTGAGGCATCGAAAACAATCCGTTAAAATGATTGATCTTTCCAAAAATGACATAAGGAGTATTCAACTGTAAATTTTCCTTTATCCATTTGTGTCCTTGAAACCAGATTAGTTCCATTTCGGCAGTTCCATCGGTAAAAATAGCAACCAAACGGCTCCTTCGTTTTTGCTCAACCATTTTTAACCGAATAATTTTACCAACAAGCTGAACTTCTGCATTAATTCCGGAATTTAATTCACTGATTTTGTAATACTTAGTTCGATCTAAATATTTGTACGGATAAAAGTTTATTAAATCTTTATAAGTAAAAATTTGTAGTTCTTTTTTTAACACAGCAGCACGTTGCGGACCAACGCCTTTAAGAAATTCAATAGGTGTATCTAAAATATTTTGCTGCATTTTTAGTTTTTTGTAAAGTTAAATGTATTTCATGAATTTATCAAAATGTAAAAATAGATTACTTTATAAAATAACTTTATTATATATTTACAATAAATTAACAACATTACTAATGAAAAAAATTATTACCTTATTATTACTTTCATCATTTACACTTATTTCTTGTAAAGACGATGAAAAAACAAACACTGACCCTACAAAAACAACTGTAAAAACTTTTGATAACGTGAAAGTTGCTTTTGGCGAAGGTTTGTCGCAAAGTGCCGAAGGTACTTTTACTTTTCCTACAAATTCAGAAAATATCAAGACCATTAAAATGTTCATTAAAGATATTTGTCCGAACAAAGAATGTGACGAATGGGACAGATATGCAAATATTTACGTAAAAGATAAAACTACCGACGAATGGTACGAAATTGGTAGATTTATTAATCCTTATTGGGTTGGAAACGAGAAATTAGAACGTGGTTACGAAGTTGATGTAACTGATTTTAAATCGATTTTAAATGGATCTACCGAATTGAAAATCTACACCGAAACTTGGTTGGCGAAAGGAAGAAAATATACCGTTGAGTTTGATTTTGAATTTGGAACGCCAGATTATAAATATTCTGCTGTTGTACCCGTAATTCAATACAACAAATCATCGATTGATGGTGTACCTTATGGAACTAGTTTTGATACAAATGTATTTGATTTAACTAAACAAATCAATATACCATCTAGTGCAGAAGTTGCATATTTAAGAACTATAATTTCTGGTTGGGGGCATGCAACACCTAACGATGCCGGAGGTCGCGGTTGTGCAGAATGGTGCTACCGTACCCATAATATAAACATTAATGGCACACAAACTTTTGCACATGATTTAAAAGCTCTTGGCTGTGCACAAAACCCTATTGACAATCAGGCTCCGGGTAACTGGAAACCAGACCGTGCGGGATGGTGCCCTGGAATGGTTGTTCCCGTACGTTTTGATAACATTCAAAAAAGTTTATTTGGATCAAACTTTAATTTTGAATATGAACTTGAAGATTGGACAAATAACAACGGTAATGGAAACGCATTTTACGCTATTTCAACTTTTGTAGTTGTTAAAAGTAATTCACCAATTAATAAACCTACAATATCAAATTAACAAAAAAGAGTTCCAAAATTTGGAACTCTTTTATTTTAATATCTGTGTGGTGTGTTCTTTCGTTTTAACTTTTGCGATAATATCTTGAATTAAACCATCTTCGTTGATAATAAAAGTAGTTCGGTGAATTCCATCAAATTCACGTCCCATAAATTTTTTTGGTCCCCAAACACCATAAGTATTAATAATTGTTTTATCCTCGTCGGCAATTAAAGGATATTGCAAGTTATTTTTAACTGCAAAATTTAACTGTCGCTTTTGCGAATCGGCACTAACACCAATTACCTGATAATTTTTTGCTACAAAACGATCAATATTATTTTGTAAATCACAAGCTTCTGCAGTACATCCGGGAGTTGATGCTTTTGGGTAGAAAAACAAAACAACTTTTTTACCTTTAAAATCTTTTAACTGAACGATTGATCCGTTTTGATCTATTCCTGAAAAATCAGGAGCCTTATCGCCTATTTTTAGTGTGGTCATAATTTACTATTTTTGTAAAATTACAAATCATTTACACATTAAAATGACCAAAAAAGAAAAAGTTCAGTTTGTAATTGATACTTTAGAACAGCTTTATCCCGAAGTTCCTATTCCGTTAGATCATAAAGATTCATATACTTTACTAATTGCCGTGTTGTTGTCAGCACAATGTACGGATGTTCGTGTTAACCAGATTACACCAAAATTGTTTGCTATTGCCGATAATCCGTATGATATGGTTAAACTTTCGGTTGAAGATATTGCAGATATTATCCGTCCGTGTGGTTTATCGCCTATGAAATCGAAGGGAATTTACGGTTTAAGCAAAATTTTGATAGATCAATATGAAGGCGAAGTTCCTGCGGACATGAATATTTTGGAAACCTTACCTGCAGTTGGTCATAAAACGGCATCGGTTGTAATGTCGCAGGCTTTTAATGTTCCTGCATTTCCTGTTGATACACATATTCATCGTTTAATGTATCGTTGGAATTTAAGTTCGGGTAAAAATGTGGTTGAAACCGAAAAAGATGCTAAAACTATTTTCCCTATTGATACATGGAATAAACTGCATTTACAAATGATTTGGTACGGACGTGAATATTCACCTGCACGCGGCTGGAAGCTGGAAAAAGATATCATTACTCAAAAAATCGGAAAGAGATCAGTCATTAACGAGCTTTTGAAAACCAATAAACAATAAAAAAAGGAACTTTTTGAGTTCCTTTTTAGTTTTGAAAAGTTATGAAATTTATTGACCCTTTCTTTAAAGCAGTTGTACTTTTTGAATAGTTAAGAATAAAGTTTATTGTACTTTGCTTTGGTAAAAGGTTTGTTTGTGGTTTACTGTTGTTTTTGTAATTTTTTATCATAGAATAGGTTTTTATTTTATGATATAACGCAACAGTAAATAAAATTATTGTTAGTCGTTTAAAATAATTTGATTTTTATCTATCATTTTACGCAAATTAACTATCGCATAGCGCATTCTGCCTAAAGCAGTGTTTATACTTATTTGGTTTAATTCGGCAATTTCCTTAAAAGTTAAATCGTCGTAAAGGCGTAAACGAATAATTTCCTGCTGATCTTGTGGCAATTTTAAAATCAATGTATGTAGATCATCTTCGATCTGTCCGGCAATCATACTGCTTTCAATATTTAGTTCAGAATCTATCATTTTGCTGAAAACCGAATATTCTTCCTGATCGCGTTGAAACTTCACTTTAGACTGCTTTCTAAAATGGTCAATTATTAAATTATGAGAAATACGCATTACCCAAGGCAAAAACTTACCTTCTTCGTTATAATTCTGTTTTTTTATGGTGTTAATTACCTTAATAAAAGTTTCCTGAAAAATATCATCCGATAAATCTCTGTCCTTTACTTTAGAGAAGATAAAACTGTATATACGTGATTTGTGACGCTCTATTAATTGCGCCAAAGCCCATTCATTTCCAGATGCGTATTGGGTTACCAACACTGCGTCTGACAAAATTTCATTTGCCATCTTAACTTATGTTTTTAGGTTTTTACTATAAGTATAGATACGTAATAGGCTTTTGTTTTAAAGTTTATTTAAACAAATATATAAAAAAAATCGTTTCTTAAAAAAAACTTAA
>CAMLFV010000230.1 GCA_946479395.1 uncultured Flavobacterium sp.
GTTCGTCAGGCACAACAAGGCAAAGGTAAAGCTGCTGCAAATAAATTATCGGTTGCACAAGAATTACAGGCAGATTTTTATGCAGGCGTTTGGGCAAACCGTAACAAAGAAAAGTTGGAAGCCGGCGATATTGAAGAAGCTATCAGTGCCGCACAAGCCGTTGGTGATGATGCCATACAGAGTAAAATGCAAGGTCACGTTCAACCAGAAACTTTTACCCACGGAACATCGGCAGAGCGTAAAGCCTGGTTTATGAAAGGATACAACACAGGCGATATCAGTCAAGGCGATATTGAAACCATATATAATAGTATTCGCTATTAAAATAGCCATCAATTAAAAAAATGCTTCGTACTTTTGCGAGGCATTTTATTTTTTTATGAGTTACGAAATCGATCAGCTGAAATTATCAGAACAAATAATTTCTCTTGCCAAAAAAGTATCAGTTACGGCTGGTTTGTATATTTTTCTTACGTTTATTATTGTTTTTATTGTTTATTCCGTTGGTTTGGTTTCGTTAATAGGATCTCCCCAAGAGTTTATAAAACTATCAAACCAAACAATTGCCGAAGAATTTATTGCCGCAAATGCAACCCAAATTATGATTGTAAATACGGTAGCAAGTATTGTGCTGCATTATTTTTTAGGTGGAATTTATGGTATGATACAAAAAGTAAACACGCAACCTTATGCCGATTTAGGTAGTGCTTTTTCAACTATTTTTAGCACGCAAGGATTAAAAGCATTGAATGTTATTATCCTTATTCAAATTGTAACCACTGCCCTATCTTATTTTTTAGAACTTGCCGGTTTTAGCTTGGTTGGTTTGGGCATTAGTCTGCTGCTACAACTTTTAACTTATTTCGCCGTTCCAAGCATTTACATAGGTAATTTTAGCATTAGAAAAAGTTTGAATTTCAGCATACAAACAGTCAATCAAAAACCGGGATTTTTATTTGCATTCATTGCATTTACCTATCTATTGTCTTTTGTAGGCATTTTATTTTTCGGTATCGGAATCGTGTTAACTCTGCCTTTAAACTACATAGTAGCGTACAGTTTATACACGCATATAACCCAAGAACAAGCTTAATTGTTTATCCACAAATCACGGTCTAAACTTCTATATTGAATAGCTTCGGCAATATGCTGGGGTTTTATTTTATCGGCAGTTTCCAGATCAGCAATGGTTCGTGCAACCTTTAAAATTCTGTCGTATGCTCGGGCTGATAAGTTCAGTTTTTCCATTGCAGTTTGCAGTAGATTTAGTGAAGTTTCATCGAGCTCACAAAAAATAGTAATCAATTTTGTAGGCATTTGTGCGTTGTAATGAATTCCATGATATTCTTTAAACCTTTGTGATTGAATTGATCTTGCGTGGATGACACGATTTCTTATGGCATCACTTTTTTCGGCTGTTGATTTATCTGCCAATTTTTCAAACGGAACAGGATTTACTTCAATATGTAAATCGATACGATCCAATAAAGGTCCCGAAATTTTATTCAGATACCGATTCATTTCCATTGATGAAGACTGGCTTAAACCTTTATCATTCATGAAATATCCACTGGGGCTTGGATTCATACTTGCAACCAACATAAAAGAAGACGGATACGATACCGTGAATTTTGCCCGAGAAATAGTAACTTCGCGATCTTCTAATGGTTGGCGCATTACTTCTAAAACTTCGCGCTTAAATTCCGGTAATTCGTCTAAAAACAATACGCCGTTGTGAGCGAGGGAAATTTCTCCCGGTTGCGGATAACTGCCGCCACCAACTAATGCTACACTTGATGCTGTATGATGAGGCGCACGAAAAGGTCTTTTCTTTATCAAACCAACATTTTGAACTTTACCCACCACACTGTGAATTTTCGTTGTTTCTAAAGATTCTTCAACGGTCATTGGCGGAAGGATACTCGGCAATCTTTTAGCCAGCATGGTTTTACCGGATCCGGGTGGACCAATCAGCAGAATATTATGTCCGCCTGCAGCTGCAATTTCCAACGCACGTTTAATGTTCTCCTGCCCTTTTACTTCGGCAAAATCTAATAACGAAAAATCGTTGGGTGCATCAAATAAATCTTCGTCTTGAACTTCTACTTGATTCAGTACCGCTTTACCCTCAAAATGATTGATTAAATCGGCTATATTATCAACCGCATAAACATTTAATCCATGAACAATAGCAGCTTCCTGTACATTTTCTTTTGGTAGAAATATTTCGGTAAATCCATCAGCTTTCGCTTGAATTGCTATTGGTAACGCCCCTTTTATCGGCTGAACAGAACCGTCTAAAGACAATTCACCCATGATCATACAATTTGCAAAATCATCCTTCTTTAACTGACCTGAAGCAGCCAAAATACCAATCGCCAAAGGTAAATCGTAAGCAGATCCTTCTTTACGTAAATCGGCGGGTGCCATGTTTATAGTGATTTTTTTACGCGGAAGATTATAGCCAATATTCGCTAACGCCGCGGCAATACGGTAACTTGATTCTTTTACGGCATTATCGGGCAAACCAACCAAATGGTAGCCAATGCCTTTATCAATATTAACTTCGATTGTAATTGTAGTAGCATCGATCCCAAAAACGGCGCTACCAAAAACTTTAACCAACATACTTAATTTTTTTTCTAAACTAAATATAGTGAATTAAAATTAAATTAGGCAAGAGTTATTGTTTATTGTATTGATTTAAGGCGCATTCTCATTGACTTATAAAAAAAAGGTTGCTTTACAGCAACCTTAATCAACTAAATATAAAACATAATTATGAAAACTATTTTTAACTACGCACCAATTTTGCTACGTTTTCTAACAATTGTGGTTGATCTTCTAAAGCAATTTTGGCTACGGCATAAAATTCGCTAACCCATTTGGTAACGGCATCAAAAGCTTTATTTTTGTCTTGAGTTGCTTGTTGGCTTTCGCCTTTTTCGCGAATATAGTCGGCGTACGCTTGCTGGGTCTGCGTAATATTTGTTAGTTGATTAGTAACATGTTGTGCTGTAATTTTTAAACGCTCATCTTGTGTTGCTCATTACTAATTCTATATAACTCACATTTATAGTGCTTTAAATTAACTTTTTATTTTGGTTTTTGCAACTTTTTAATAAAAAACCGCAACTGGTGAGGTTGCGGGGGGTATAACATTATAGCTTTTAAGACATTTACTTTATCTATTTGGATTTTGTTTTTATTTAACATTAATATTTTTTAAGATTAAAAAAACTATTTTTCTTTAGATAATTGGTTTTTAATTTTATCTTCTAATTTTTCTTTCAATTCAGGGGAAATTGAGCTTTTAGTTTTATTGCGCTCAACTGATTCTTTTCGTTGTTTACTTTTCTCGAAACCTGAAAGCAAAACTTTTTCCATTAAAGGGTTTACTTTATTGTGAACAGCTAATATCAACGATTCTAAAACAGCATTTTTTAATTCTCTACCAGAAAATCCTTCTGTTAAATCAGCTAATTTGTTAAGAGATTCTTCTCGATTAAAATCTTCAGAAAAAGGAATTTTTTTAACCAACATTCTATCAATCATTTTAATCCGATTTTCCTTTGAGGGCAATTTAAATTCCAAACTTTTTAAAATTCGGGACTCAAAAGCAGGGTCGTAATTTTTTATAAGATTGGTTGCAAAAATAACTACACCTTCAAATTCTTCTAACAAAATAAGCATCTGACTACGTAATGAATTCACAGATTGGTCGGAACTGCTTGTAACATTTTCTACACGTTTACCCAAAAAAGAATCTGCCT
>CAMLFV010000231.1 GCA_946479395.1 uncultured Flavobacterium sp.
AGTAATCGTTAGAGTCTAACCATTTATCGGCAACCTGCTGTGATCCCGGACCTGAATATTGATACAACAACACAGGATATTTCTTTTTAGCATCGAAATTTTTAGGTTTAATAATGTATCCGTTCAACTCATTTCCGACCTCGTTTTTAAAAGTGGTAAATTCTTTTTTAGGCAGATCAAACTTTTTCAGTTTGTCTTCTAAAGCCGAATTATTTAAAATTTCTTTTACGTTTTTTCCGGTCGATGCATCAACAAGCGAATACGATGGCGCTTTGGTGCTCGATGAATGATTATTTATGAAGTATTTAAAATCAGGGCTAAAAGTTGCGCTATTTGTTCCGCTTTGAGTTGATAACTGTTTTTTGCTCGATCCGTTTAACTGAATGCTGTACACATCGCGTTTTGTAGAACCGTTTTCAACCGATTGATAATAAATGGTTTCGTTGCTTTTGTTGTAACCGTAGTAGTTTGTAACCTCCCAATTTCCGGTAGTTACCTGTTTTTTTAACGATCCGTCGTTATTGTAATGATAAATATGGTTGTAACCGTCTTTTTCGCTTGTCCAAATAAAACTGTTGTCGTTCAAAAAGGTTAAATTATCGGTAACATCAACATACGCCTTGTCTTTTTCGGTAAGAATGGTCGATGTTTTACCCGAATTAGCATCAACAAACAACAAATTCAACTGGTTTTGATGACGGTTTTGTGTTTGCACACTTAAAATATTCGCGTTGTTGGTGAATTTTATGCGTGGAATATAATAAGCAGTTTCGGCATTTAAAGCTACATTTTGAGTTGATGCTTTTGAAACATCGTACAAATGCAAGCTCACTTTTGAATTGTTTTCGCCCGCTTTAGGATATTTAAAAACCTGTTGCTGCGGATACAAATCTTCGCCGTAAATATCCATTGAAAAAACAGGAACATCGCTTTCATCAAACTTAATATACGCCAGTTTTGTTCCGTCTGTATTCCAATCAAAAGCACGCACAAACGCAAATTCTTCTTCATAAACCCAGTCGGTAATACCGTTTATAATGGCATTTTTCTTTCCGTCTTTGGTAATCTGCGTCGTTTTTTTGGTAGCCACATCAAAAACATACAAATTGTTTTCAAATGCGTAAGCTATTTTCGATCCGTTTTTGTTCAACAAAGGTTCCTGAATGGCATTCTCGCTGATTTTTATTAATGATTTTGAAGCGATATCAAATAAATAATAAACCGATGTAAATGAATGACGGTAAATAGGATTGCTGTTGGTTGCAATTAATATTTTATCGTCGGTTTTATTGATAGAATAATCAGAAATTTCTTTGATTTCAGGAAAATCGGCAGTAGAAAATAACGTTTGAACCTTCTCTAACGTAGTAAAATCAAACGCATCAATAGTAAAGGTTTTGGTGTTTCGGTTATAATCTAAAACGCTGTACTGATTTTTTGTATGTAGCGTATTTAAAGCGTTTAGCTGGTTGGTTCTAAAAGTTCCGTTCCAAATTTGAGCAACTTCTATTTGTTGTTGCGCTTGTATAGTAGTGATTGGTGCTGCAATAAGTGTAAGCAGCAGTAAAATTTTCTTCATAAATAAAGCTGAAAATTAAAAAGGGCAAATTACTTCTTTTTTTTGGTTTTTCAAGTTGATAAGATTTGGAAACCGTTTTTTTGAATTATTTCAGGAGCTATAACTCGGAGATTAATTACTAGAAATATTTCGTACTTGAATTTCTATCTTATCTTTCCAAATCTTTCTATTGTTCACAACATATTTTTCAATACCGCTATTTGTGGTTATGAAAAGTCCGTTAGGAACGATACCTAAAGTGTAACAAAATCCAATTTCTTTGATATCGTTTAGTAAGATGGTTTGACTATGATTTTGAATGTTGAAGTTATGAGATTTGAATTGAACACGATCTGTAAGTAAGTATAATTTACCTCCCACAGCTTCCTTGTTTACAAAATGATTTGCGCCTCCAGAATAAATTATTTTTTATCCTTCAATATTTTCAATTTGTGTTTGGTTTTGAACCGCTTTAGACGTAGTAAACAGATATATCGCAATTCCAAAAATTAGACCTGAAGTTATTCCAGAAGCTATTCCATATTTACTATCATACATTAGAGTAAAAAAAACTCCCATTGAAACTCCAAAAAGTATTCCTGCTAAAATTGAATTTTTAATTTCTGCCATTTTAATTTATCTGCTAAAATCAGTAGTACAAACGCCAAATATACAAATCTATCTTTTCTAATAAAATAAATCTGTGTATCTGTAGTAGTAAAATCAAACATAAAACCCAAAACCAAAAAAACGTATCTTTGCAAAAAAAATCCGCATGAATATTGTTAATGGTTTTTCTAAACTTACAAAAGAACAAAAAATAAACTGGCTGGTTGAAACCTACTTTAAGAACGACCAAACAGTGGTTCAATTGTTAAAATCGTACTGGAACAGCAACGAAGAACTGCAAAAATTGCACGATGAGTTTATAGAAAACACCATTACCAATTTTTACCTGCCAATGGGTATTGCACCCAATTTTGTAATTAACGGCAAAACCTACACCGTGCCAATGGTTATCGAAGAAAGTTCGGTAGTTGCGGCGGCATCAAACGCAGCAAAATTCTGGAGTAAGCGCGGTGGTTTTAAGTCAACCGTTTTATCAACCGAAAAAATTGGCAACGTGCACTTTATGTTTGGCGGATCAAAACAAAATCTGACGAAGTTTATCGAAAAATTGCAGCCTATTTTCAGATCTCGTACTTCAAACATTACCCGAAACATGGAAAAACGCGGCGGCGGAATTCTTTCTATTGTTTTAAAAGATAAAACAGCCGAGCTTGAAAATTACTATCAATTGCACGCTACCTTTGATACGAAAGACAGTATGGGTGCTAATTTTATTAATTCTTGTTTAGAAGAATTTGCGAATGTTTTGCGTGAAGAAGTCGCGGATTTTGATTTGTTTACCAACGAAGAAAAAGAATCGCTGCAGATTGTAATGTCGATCTTATCGAATTACGTTCCAAATTGTCTGGTTCGTGCCGAAGTTTCGTGTAAAATAGCCGATTTAAAATCAAAAGAAATAGAAAATCCGCAGGAGTTTGCCGATAAATTTGTGCAGGCGGTTCGCATTGCCGAAATAGAAACGTATCGCGCCGTAACACACAACAAAGGAATTATGAATGGAGTAGATGCAGTGGTTTTGGCAACCGGAAACGATTTTAGAGCCATTGAAGCCGGTGTGCACGCCTTTGCTGCAAAAGATGGAAAATACACATCGCTTTCGCATGCCGAAATTGTGGGTGATGAATTCCGTTTTTGGATGGATCTTCCGTTGGCATTGGGGACTGTAGGCGGATTGACGAATCTGCATCCGATGGTGAAATTCGCTATGAAATTATTAGAAAAACCAAAAGCCGATGATTTAATGCAGATTATTGCAGTTGCCGGATTGGCACAAAATTTTGCAGCCATAAAATCGTTAACAACAACAGGTATTCAAAAAGGACACATGAAAATGCACTTAATGAATATTTTAAATCAGTTTAATGCTTCGGCAGATGAAAAAACGGCAGTTTTACAGCATTTCGCAGAAAAAACGGTTTCGCACAGTGCAGTTGTAGATTTTATTGAAAGTTTACGAAAGTAATTGTCAAATACCACAGATTCTGTGTTAACCACCAAATAAAAATATGTATTTTTTATATATTTGAG
>CAMLFV010000232.1 GCA_946479395.1 uncultured Flavobacterium sp.
AATTTTGGAGTTAAACCAAACAACGGAATAAAATAATCGGTTTTAATAATTTGTGTTGATACACCGCCATCGAAAGATAAAGTTACGGCTTCTACATGCTCGTTTCCGTGAATTTCGGTAACTTCGGCAGGCGTTATCAAATTGATTTTCCCTTGATGTTTTAATTCCTGAACTTTTTCTACAGAATCTAATGCACCACGAAATTCGTTTCTTCTGTGAACCAATGTTACACTTTTAGCCACATCGCTTAAAAAGATACTCCAATCTAAAGCAGAATCGCCGCCGCCACTTATCACGATGTTTTTATCTCTGAATTGTTCCGGATTTTTAACAAAATACTCTACACCTTTATCTTCGTAGAAATTCAATCCTTCAATAACCGGTTTTCGTGGTTCAAAACTGCCCAAACCTCCCGCAATTGCTACTGCTTTGGCATGATGTTGTGTTCCTTTGTTGGTGGTGACAATAAAAGTGCCGTCTTCTAGTTTTTCAATATTTTCGGCAACTTCGTTTAAGGTAAAACCAGGTTCAAACTGCTTAATTTGTTCCATTAAATTATCGATTAATTCGGCAGCGCCAACCGATGGATAGCCCGGAATATCGAAAATTGGTTTTTTAGGGTATAACTCTGTTAATTGTCCGCCGGGTTGCGGAAGTCCGTCAATTATATGACAGCGTAATTTTAATAATCCGGCTTCGAACACAGCAAAAAGTCCTGTTGGTCCGGCACCGATTATTAATATATCAGTTTCAATCATAAAAGTAAAATTTATATAAAATTAAAGAGCTATAAGCACAAAAAAAGTGATAAATATCATTCATCACTAATTTGCTTATAGTTTATTAAAACACCGAAATGTTTTCTACCGTTTCAATTTCGGGTGCGTATTTTTTTATGGTAGTTTCTACACCTGCTTTCAACGTCATTTGGTTGATTTTGCATGATGTACAAGCGCCTTCTAAACGAACTTTCACATGTTTATCGTCTTCGATTGAAATTAAGCTGATGTCACCACCGTCTGATTTTAAGAACGGACGAATTTCTTCTAACGCTTTTTCTACATTTTGTTTTATAGTTTCTGAAGCCATATATTTTTAAATTGATAAAACAATCAATATGTTTTAGAATTATTTTTTTGCAGGTGAACAACCTGCCATTGTTGTAATTTTAACTGCTTCGGTTGGCGGAAGCGACTCGTTTCTTAAAACGGTTTGCGATACTACATTTTTAGCAATTTCCACAAAAGCATCAGCTACAAGTGATTTTTCCTGTAATGCTGCCGGACGACCGTAATCGCCTGCTTCGCGGATACTTTGTACAATTGGCACTTCGCCTAAAAACGGAACATCTAAATCTAAAGCTAAATTCTTTGCGCCTTCTTGTCCAAAAATGTAATATTTGTTTTCTGGTAATTCTTCCGGAGTAAAATACGCCATGTTTTCAATAATACCTAAAACCGGCACGTTGATACTGTCTGCCATAAACATCGATACTCCTTTTTTAGCATCTGCCAACGCAACAGCTTGCGGAGTACTTACCACAACCGCGCCCGTAATTGGTAATGATTGCATTAATGACAAGTGAATATCGCCTGTACCTGGCGGTAAATCTAACAAAAGAAAATCTAATTCGCCCCAATCTGCATCAAAAATCATTTGATTTAACGCTTTAGAAGCCATTGGTCCGCGCCAAATTACTGCTTGATCCGGACTTGTGAAAAATCCGATCGATAGTAACTCCACTCCGTAACTTAAAATAGGTTTCATTTTCGATTTTCCATCTACATCAACCGAAACAGGTTTTGATTTTTCTACATCGAACATAATTGGCATTGATGGTCCGTAAATATCGGCATCTAAAACTCCTACTTTAAAGCCCATATTTGCCAATGTAACCGCTAAATTTGCTGTAATTGTTGATTTACCAACACCACCTTTACCAGATGATACTGCAATAATATTGCTAATTCCCGGAATTGATTTCCCTTTGATTTCAGGTTTCTCCGGAGTTTCAACCTTAATGTTTACTTTTACTTTTGCTTTATCGTAGATTTTTTCGTGAATGGTTTTCATAATATCTACTTCGGCACGTTTTTTAATATGTAAAGCCGGCGTGTGCAATGTAACATCAACCACCACTTCGTCGCCAAAAGTCATTACGTTTTGTACCGCACCGCTTTCAACCATATTTTTACCTTCACCTGCAATAGAAATAGTTTCTAAAGCAGTTAATATTTCTTTTCTGTCTAATTTCATTTTTTGTATCTTAATAAAGCTGTTTAAAAACCTGCTGCTAAACAACTTATGTAGAATTATTTTAAATTACAAAGATAACACGAATTTATGATACTTTAAAGTTAATGATTTAATAAATTAAGTATGTTGTTTGATGCCGGGTGAAGGATGTTAATTAAACAAAAAGTTTTTCAGGCATTATAGCCTTTATTTAAAAATAGCTGTAATTTTATAGAAACAAAAAATTGAAATTATGGCACAGATAACATTTAAAGGAAACGGAATTAATACCGCAGGAAATTTACCAGAAATTGGTGTAACGGCTCCAGATTTTAAATTAACAGCAAGCGATTTGTCTGAAAAATCGTTAAGCGATTACAAAGGAAAAAATGTGGTTTTAAATATTTTTCCAAGTGTTGACACAGGTGTTTGCGCACAATCGGTACGCACATTCAACAAAGAAGTTTCGGCAGTAGATAATACGGTTGTTTTATGTATTTCTAAAGATTTACCGTTTGCATTGAACCGTTTTTGCGCGGCAGAAGGTTTACAGAATGTAGAAACATTATCGGATTTTAAAAGCGATGATTTTACAAACGCTTACGGCGTTAAAATGACCGATGGTCCTTTAAATGGCTTAATGAGTAGAGCTGTTGTGGTGATAAACCCGGAAGGAAAAGTGGTTTATAAAGAACAAGTTCCTGAAATTACTCAAGAACCAGATTACAACCATGCAATTAACGCGTTGAAGTAAAATCTAATTTTTAATAAAATAAAACGCCAAAGTTTAAAACTTTGGCGTTTTTATTAAACATATACCCTATTGTGTAAAAAAAAATAAGTATATTTATAGCAAACTAAAGAAAATAATTATGCAAAAAAAACTACTATACTTTTTTATTACGTTGTTAAGCATTAAAGCACACTGTCAGTATTGTGTTAAGGAAGTAACAGTTGGCCCATATACAGTTTCAGTTTTTACAAATGATAATAAAAGAATTTCATTTGGTATCAACAATTTTGGACAAATAGGTGACAACACAAATAATAACTATTTATTCTTATCTCCTCATATTGAAAACAACACAGATTGGGAAATGATACGTTATAGTGGAACTCATACTTTAGCTATTAAAAAAGATGGTACATTGTGGAGTTGGGGACAAAATGATACAGGGAAATTAGGAAATGGTACATTAACGGACAATTATACACCTACACAAATAGGCACAGATAATGATTGGGTAATGATTGCTGTAGGTAATTGGCACTCTATTGCATTAAAATCTAACGGAACCTTATGGGGCTGGGGTAATACAATAACAGAATCTTTAGGCGAATTCCACTTTAATTTACCTTCTAATCAAACAACACCTATACAATTGAATAATGACACCGACTGGAAATACATTAACGCATCTTCATACGTAACATTTGCAATAAA
>CAMLFV010000233.1 GCA_946479395.1 uncultured Flavobacterium sp.
GTATCAGCTATTAAATTTTAAATCACTAATTTTGCTAAAAATTTTCGTATCATGAGTTTTATCAGAATCACCAAACAATTTACTTTTGAAACCGGCCATGCACTTTATGGTTACGACGGTAAATGTAGAAATGTTCACGGACACAGCTACAAACTGTCGGTTACCGTTATTGGGCAGCCTATAACCGATAAAAATCATGTAAAATACGGAATGGTGATCGATTTTACCGATTTAAAAGCCATTGTTAAAGAAGAAGTGGTAGATCAGTTTGATCATGCAACTGTTTTTAACCAAAACACGCCACACGTAGAATTGGCTAAAGAATTGGAACAACGCGGGCATCATGTTATTTTGGTTGATTACCAGCCTACAAGCGAAAATTTAGTAATTGATTATGCCGAGCGAATTAAAAATCGTTTGCCGCAAAACATCAAGTTATTTTCTTTACGTTTACAAGAAACCGAAAGTTCGTACGCAGAATGGTTTGCTTCTGATAACTTGTAAGCATGATTACGTTAGAAATCCCTACAGATAAAAAAGTTTATTTTACGTCCGATCATCATTTCGGAGCGCCAACCCGTGAAAAAAGCCTTCCGCGCGAAGCCTTATTTTTAAAGTGGCTAAATGCTATTGAAAAAGATGCCGGTGCGTTGTTTATTGTAGGCGATTTATTTGATTTTTGGTTTGAATACAAAAAGGTTGTTCCCAAAGGATTTGTCCGTATTTTGGGGAAACTGGCTCAAATGCGCGATAACGGCTTACCTATTTACTTTTTTGTAGGAAACCACGATTTATGGATGGAAGATTATTTTGAAGAAGAATTAGATATTCCTGTTTTTCATGAACCTAAAGTTTTTAAAATATTCGATAAAACCGTTTTTATTGGTCATGGCGATGGTTTGGGTCCGGGCGATAAAGGCTACAAACGCATGAAAAAAGTGTTTACCAACAAGTTTTCTAAATGGTTGTTTCGCTGGTTACACCCAGATATTGGTGTTCGCTTGGCTGAATATCTTTCGGTAAAAAACAAACTGATTTCGGGTGATGACGATGCAAAATATTTGGGCGAAGAAAACGAATGGCTCATTTTATACGCCAATAAAAAGGTAAACGAACAATTTGCCGATTATTTTATTTTTGGGCACAGACATTTACCAATGACACTTCCTTTGAAAAACAATGCAAATGCCTTGTACATTAATTTAGGCGATTGGATTCAGTATTTTACTTTTGGAATTTTAACTCCTTCAGGTTTTGCATTGAATTCGTTTTCACAGGCTGATCTTTCGGATTCTTTTCTTCCAAAACCCAATCATGGTGTTTAAAGTGGCTCCATTCTTCAGCAGCTAAATCAACTTTAGGATCTATTAATCGGCTGCTTGGTCTAGAATTAATACTTACGCTGCTTCGCATAGCATAAACGGCAACGTCTTTCCCTTGACTTTTAAAATGATCTTTAATTTTATGCGCCATTTGCCAAATAACATCGGGTGCATTTAAGCGCGAACGCTGTTTTTCGTTCAGCAATTCCGTATTATTAAAAGTTAAGCGTTCGTTCGTTTTTTTATCGATCACTTTAAAATGCGTTTCTCCGGTGCGCGATCTTAACATCATTCGCCAGCTTAAACGATGTCCTTCTTCGGTCCATAAAACATCGCCTTTAATAAACCAGTGACGTATTGGCAATAAAATCTGCAGGATTAAATACGGAACAAAAAAGTATTTGAAAATAGTGCCATAATCTGCGGTTGTTTCGCCGTTGTATTCTTCTTTTGGTCTTTTTCTAAAAAAGAAATTCCGAATTTGATTTGGCGGAAAAAAGAATACGCAAAAACTCAATGCAAAGTACGGAAACACACCAATTTGCAAAGTTATCGAATTGAATATATGAAAAATTAAAGAAGCGATAATTGCAAACCAACGGGTACGTTTCCAAAGCAGCGCAGGAACGATTAATCCGTCAAAAGCAATTCCCATGTAGGCAATAAATAGTTGAAATTCGGTTTTTTTGAACAATACCTGCACCGTTTCAGGCACATTCGTCATTCCCATAAACATATTTCGTGTCACGGTTCCGTCTAACCAATCGGGATAAAACTTGGCAATCGTTGCATAAAAATACACACAACTTACCTGAATAATAAAAACCAATCGAACCCATTGTGGCATGTAGTTCTTTTTTATCGACGGATTTTGTTTAGCATCGATCGAAGCATTTGCATTCGCAGGTAAGAAACACATAATCAAACCAATTAACCACATTAAATAATAGTGATTGTTGTACGATGTTTTTTGTCCGAAATAAGCCAAACTCCACAAAACCGTCAGTGCAATAAC
The DNA here is from genome assembly GCA_946479395.1 of uncultured Flavobacterium sp. The sequence goes on from CAMLFV010000233.1 coordinate 2,338, forward strand.
AGAAAATCGGTATTTGTAACCTAACATAATTCCGATAGAAGCCACAGCCATTAAACCAAAAACCACATACATGGTTTCGTTTTGAAGATGCAGCAGCCATTCAAATCCAATGAATGTAAAATTAGTTGTGGTATCAACAAAATTTCGATCGACCCATTTTAATGCCAACGCGCCAACGGCTTCGGCAAGAAATATGATTCCGAAAAAAATCCGGAAAACCACTAACGAAGAATTATCTATTTTCTGAAATGCTTTTTTCCACATAACTAATCGATATTTGAAAGGAAATTTCGAGAAAAAACTTCATCGTTCTTTAATGCTTCTATCAACAAATCAATCGAACCAAAATGTTCTTCGTCCCGAATTTTTGTCAGAAAACGAACCGTTATTTCTTCATCGTAAATAGTATCGTTAAAATCAAAAATATAAACTTCTACCGTTTTCTCGGTTCCGCCAACTGTTGGGTTTGTTCCCACGCTTAACATTCCGTAAAAATCATTATCTTTAACCGTAACGCCAACCACGTAAACGCCAATGGCAGGAATTAGTTTGTAATCTTCGGCAACCTGAATATTCGCCGTAGGGTATCCAATGGTTCTACCTAACTGTTTGCCCGAAACCACCTTGCCCGAAACCATGTACGGATAGCCCAAATAGGTTTTTGCCAGTGCTACATTGCCCACATTTAAGGCGTTGCGGATTTTGGTTGAACTAACAGAAACATCGTTTAATTCTTCGGCAGAAATTTGTTCCACATCAAAATGATATTTTTTACCGAATTCTATTAAATCGTGGATATCAGCAGAACGGTTCTTTCCAAAACGATGGTCGTATCCAATAATAATTTTTCCGATGTTGAATTGATCTACCAAAACGGTTTTTACAAATTCTTCGGCAGATAAATTGGCAAAATCCTGCGTAAACTCTTGTACCACCAAATGATCAATTCCAAATTGATCAATCAATTTAACACGTTCATTAATCGTATTTAACAATGATATTTGATGATCGGTTTTTAAAACCATTCGTGGATGCGGAAAAAAAGTAAGCACCAAGGTTTCGTAACCGTATATTTTTTTCTGAAGTTTCAGTTTGTTTAAAATAGCCTGATGCCCAATGTGCATACCATCAAAGGTACCAAGGGTTACAATGGTTTTTTTCGTTGATTTAAAAGATTGTACAGAATTAAAAACGTTCACTTTTACAGTTTTTGCCAAAGTTATTAATAAAATAACGAATGAAAGTTATTTTACAGGAAAACGTCGAGGGAGTGGGGCATACCGGGGATCTC
>CAMLFV010000234.1 GCA_946479395.1 uncultured Flavobacterium sp.
CCGGTAACGAATAAGGCATTTTACGGATTGGTTTCTCGGCTTCTTCGGCTATTTGTTTTACAACCGCATCGTCTTCGTTATAAACCAAAATGCCACCGTTGGTGATTTTATCTATAAATATTTTAAACTGATCTACATAGTTTTCAAACGTTGGAAATACGTTTATATGATCCCATGCAATACCGCTTATTAAGGCAATATTTGGTTGGTACAAATGAAATTTCGGACGTAAATCGGTTGGTGATGATAAATATTCATCGCCCTCAATCACAATAAAATCGTTTTCTTGGGTTAAATGAACCATATTGCTAAAACCTTCTAATTGTGCACCTACCAAGAAATCAACCGCTACATTATGATAGTTCATTACGTGCAGAATCATGGAAGTAATGGTTGTTTTACCGTGCGATCCGCCAATAACAACTCGAGTTTTGTTTTTTGAATGTTCAAAAATAAATTCAGGATACGAATAAATTTTCAATCCTAATTCTTGCGCTTTTAACAATTCCGGATTATCGGCTTTTGCGTGCATTCCCAAAATTACCGCATCAATTTCGCTGGTAATTTTTTCTGCAAACCATCCTTCTGCTGCAGGAAACAAACCTTTTGCCTGCAAACGTGATTTCGATGGTTCAAAAATAGCATCATCGCTACCTGTAACTACATCACCTTTATCATGTAAGGCTAAAGCCAAATTGTGCATGGCGCTGCCGCCTATTGCTATAAAATGTACGCGCATTGTTTTTTATTTTAGTAACAAAACTACATTTTTTTGGGGGAATTGGAAATAGAATCAAGAATAAAGAAGAATAAGTTAGAAATAAAGCTGTTTTCTAAAAACGTATATTTTCGTTCGTTATTTTACTTTCTTAAGATAAACTCTCTTTTTTTTGTATTTATTTTTACTCCTAACTTCAAATTTCTTAACAATTTTTCCGGTGTACAAATTATAAACAAACAATTTATCATTAATAATTTTATATTTCTTATGATAATCGATACCATTTTCACTTTGTAAATCATATAAATGATAATCTCCATAAAATAAATCTAAACTCAACGTATCATTGTCATAGTCAATTTCTAATTTATCTTTATCGAACTTTAAATATAAAACGTCATCTATAATTAAATAACTTCCAGAAGCTTGCTGAAATTCCAAATCACCAGAAAATTCATAAGTATATCTATTTTCTTTAAAATCAATCTTTTCACTGAAAAAACCACCTATATTTCTATTTGATACATAAGTTCCAGAAATCTTTTTCTTTGAATTACAAGAAATAAATAGTAATGCAAAAGTTAAAATGTAAATATTTTTCATTCGAAAGTGTCTTAATTGCTATATGCAATATACATTTTATTTTAACAAAAATAATTTTTTGAGATTCCTCCTTCGTCGGAATGACAAACTGAAAACAGCAAAAAAGAGTAAAAACATTCCGTCTTTACTCTTTTTTCTATTTTCTAATTACTTAAAAACTAGATATTTTGCCAGCTTTCAGGATTTTGAGAAGTATGGAAAACCGCAAGAACATTCACTTGCTTTTCTTTTTCAAGGTATTCAAAATGAATACCGTATGGAAATTTTCTAATAAAAGCTATACGAATATCAGCATAGCGAACTTCGTAAGCAAGTGGATTTTTTGAAATTTTATCAATTTCTCTTCTTATTTCTTTCAAAAAAAGCATACCCAATCCTTTATTTTGACGGTTATACCAAAAAGCTATTTCTTTTAAATCCTCGGTTACAATTTGCGCAACTTGCTTTTTAATTATCATCTGTTAGCTCTTTTTCTAAAGATATCATCATTTCATCAAAATCTATTAATGATTCCGGATTCTTTTTAATATAAGCTTGTCTTTTTAAAACTTCTGTTTTCTGCCATTCGGGAATTTGTAAATCTTCTGTAACTGTTATAGACACAGGTTTTCCGTTATAGAAACTTTTTAGTTTTTCTATAAACTCTTCTGTAATTTCATTTGCAGATGAAAATCGAAATGTAGTATCCATAGCTCTAATGTATTTCTTTCAAAGATAATGATTTTTAGAGAATTGATAAAACCTTAGAGTTTAGAGATTTTAATTAATGCTTTTTTCAATCATTTATTAGAGATTCCTCCTTCGTCGGAATGACAAACTAAAATAACAAAAAAGAGTAAAAACATCGCGTCTTTACTCTTTTCTCTATTTTCTATTCTCTAATTACTGCAACCCTAAATATTTACGGAAATAACCACATTCTGCAATTACGTCCTGATAATATTTGGTATCGCTGTAATTTGTTTTTAAATCTACAAAGCCTTGCCATTTCTGGATTACAGCTCCATCGGGATATCCCCAATAAGTAGTTGTTGAAAAATATTTGTTGTAGTAAAAATCGTTACGTTGCGTTTTAGCCAGCATATACGCCATTTTAGCTTTTTGTTCGTTATCGGCAGCTGCTTTTTTAGCTATGTTATAATACTTTTGTACGTTTTCCATGCCGTACAACATTTTGCTGTGTTCGTTGCTTATGCTGTTTCCGTATTCGTTAATGATGTTATTGTAATAAAAAGCGCGTGCATTTCCAAAATACGATGCGTTGTAAAAAGCGTTTCCAACTAATAAAGCATTATTGTACACATCTTCGCCTGCAGCAATTTTCGCCTTCATTTCTTTTATTTTTTGAAGGAAATTTAACTGCGAATATTTCACCGATTGTTTTGCTGCATGATCGCAATCGTTACAATCTTTAATTTTTCCGTTGAATGGATTTCCAGGTAGTTCCTGTGTTTTGTAATCAACCATTTGAGTTTCGTACTGCTCTTTGTTCCAATTATAGGTTTTGCTTTCAAACGGAGTAATCTTCTCGAATTCTGCAATAGCTTCATCAATCTTATCCTGATAGAACAAATAAATTCCTCGACTTTCGTAAATATCTGCCAGTTTATAAGGATAAATCCCAACAAAAAGATCCTGCCAAGCCGTACGCTGACTGCTTAACAACAGTTTTTCCATTGCTACACTTTGTTTTTGATCTTTATAAAACCCTTTTATAGAATAGGATAATTCTGACATTAAATTATCGCCTTGCTTTTTATAAAGCGAACTAATGTATTTTTTTGTAAACGATTGTAAATAATCGGTTCTGCCTTCGGTAACATAATCTTTTACCGGAAATGTTTCTTCGTAAAACAACCAGTTTACATCTTCAATAAGTTTTCCTTCGGCCTTTAAATCGATCTGATCAACACTTAAAAGGTTGTTCAATAAACGCAAGCTGCGAACCTGATTTTTTTGATTAGCATTTTGTGATAAAGTATGTGCATCTTTCAGTAATTTATCGGCTTTAGAATAATCACCTACTAACGAATTAAAATACGCTGCAGTTGCTTTCCAGATGTATGGATTATGCACTTTATTATCGTTTACTACTTCGTTAATCCATTTTAATTCAGCTGTATTTACCTTGTCTTTCAGTTCTTTCTTCACCTTTTTGGCATCAATATCCAACTTTTCATATTCGTTATAAATATTGATGCTTTGCTCGTTAATATTTACCCAGCGCGACAACAGAAAATCAATGTGCGGCGAGTTCGGATTCAGCTTATACAACTCTTGCATGGCACTGAATTCA
>CAMLFV010000235.1 GCA_946479395.1 uncultured Flavobacterium sp.
TATGCCTTATGAATATGTAAATGATCGAGATGTTATTTTTCAAAAAACAGTTTGGGAAGTTATTCCTTTAGATCAAAGACAGAATTTAGTTTATTATTTTCCATTAGAAGAAACAATTGATCGTAAACCTTTATTCAATGTGCTGAAAGATGCTGTAATGAATAAGAAGATCACTAAAGTTTATCAAGACGATAATTTTAAATATAAATTAAATCCTAAGGACTTAGAAGATAAGTTTTATCGTATAGATACTTTAGCAGAAGGAGTTGACCAATATATTTTAGAAGGTAAAATTGATCCGCAATATATTGATAGAATAGAACTTAGACCAACAGATGTTAAAGAATATCGAGTTAAATGTATGTGGTATTTAGATCGTTATGGTGGTTAGCTTAACTATCGTTTATTGGCAATTGCTCATGTATTTTCTGATATTGAAACTAAAGGTGAAGAATTTGAACAAGCAGTTCCAATGTTTTGGATTTTCTTCCCTGATGCAAGAGAAATTCTTTATAATACTGATGCTTATAATGAAAAGAATCCTGCCATGGCAATGAATTACGATTACTTATTAAATGCACGTAAGTTTACTGGAACGATCTATAAAACAGATAATATTTACGGAGACAGAAACATTAGTGAGTATGTTCAAGGTAATGCAATGATGCAGTTATTAGAAGCAGAACGTGTTAAAGAATCTATCCGCGATTTGGAAGATGATTTATGGAATTACTAATTTTGTAATTTAATATATAAAACTCTTATCATTAGATAAGAGTTTTTTTTTACTATGAAGGTAGATTATATAATTGTTGGCGCCGGTTTGGCTGGTTTGTGTCTGGTACAGTTTTGTATCATACACAAAAAGTCATTTATTGTTATTGATAGTGCTCAAAGAACTTCGTCAAAAGTTGCAGGTGGCATGTTTAATCCGGTTGTGTTAAAACGTTTTACATCGATTTGGGAAGCTGATGCGCAATTAATATTAGCAGATGAGTTTTACTCGGAAGTTGAAATAATGTTGAATACTTCATTTTACCATAAACTGCCTATTTACAGAAAATTCGCAACTGTTGAAGAACAAAATAACTGGTTTCTTGCTTGCGATAATCCTGTTACTGCTGCTTATCTGAATGTAAATCTTTTAAAAGATAAGTTTCAACATATAAATAGTGAGTATCATTTTGGAGAAGTGTACAACACCGGGTTTTTAAATGTGAACTTATTGGTAGAAGCATTTCAAATACACCTTCGAAAAAGCAATTTATTGTTGAATGAATCTTTCATTTATAATGAATTAATCATAGAGAATGATTCGGTAACTTATAAAGACATTCAAGCAAAGCAAATTGTATTCGCTGAGGGATTTTCTATGTTAAACAATCCGTTTTTTAATTATCTGCCGCTCGATGGCACAAAAGGAGAACTTTTGTACGTGAAAATTCCGAATCTTAAATTAAAGTCTATTGTTAAATCAAGTGTGTTTATTATTCCCATCGGAAATGATATTTACAAAGTTGGTGCTACTTATAATTGGCAAGATAAAACAGATGATTTAACAGATGAAGCTAAAAATGAATTAATCGAAGGTCTAGAGAAATTGATTGATTGTGAATACGAAATCATAGAACATGTAGCCGGAGTTCGACCAACAGTTAAAGACCGCAGACCACTTGTTGGGGCACATTATCAACATAAAAACGTATATATTCTAAACGGTTTAGGTACGCGTGGTGTGCTTTTAGGTCCATATCTTGCAGATAAACTCATTCAAAACATCGAAAATAGCGTACCTTTGGATCCGAACATCAATGTTGCCAGATATTATAAAAAACTACAATTAATTAAATAGCAGTATGCTTAATATACACGATTTATCCGTATCGTTTAGCGGAGATTTTTTGTTTGAAAACGTTACTTTTCGGTTAGGAGCCGGCGATAGAATTGGTTTAATCGGTAAAAATGGTGCTGGTAAATCAACTCTGCTTAAAATTATATCGGGTGAAGTAGAACCAGATTCGGGAACGATTGCTTTTGACAAAGAAATTAAGATCGGATTTCTAAAACAGGATATCGATTTTGTAAAGGGAAGAACCATTTTAGAAGAAGCTTATCAGGCTTTCGATGAGATTTTGTATGTGGAAGATCAGCTTCAAAAATCAAACAACGAATTGGTTGAACGTACTGATTACGAATCAGAATCGTATCATGAATTAATAGATAAAGTAAGCGATTTAACGCATAGATTCGATATTTTAGGCGGTTATCAATACCAAGGAAATACAGAAAAAGTACTTTTAGGTTTAGGTTTTAAACGTGATGATTTCAACAAATTGACCGATACATTTTCGGGTGGTTGGCGCATGCGTATTGAATTAGCTAAACTGCTGCTTCAGAATAACGATATTTTGTTGTTAGATGAGCCTACGAATCACTTGGATATTGAATCGATTATCTGGTTGGAAAATTTCCTAAAATCATTTTCGGGAGCGGTCGTTTTATTTTAGCACGATAAAAAGTTTTTGGACAAAATAACCAAAAGAACGGTTGAAATATCGTTAGGAAAAATTTACGATTTTAATAAGCCCTACACACAATATTTGGTTTTAAGAGAAGAAATGCGTGAAATGCAGTTGGCAGCTCAAAAAAATCAGGCGAAGAAGATTGAAGAAACTGAGAAGCTGATTGAAAAATTCCGCTATAAAGCAACCAAAGCTTCAATGGCGCAATCGCTCATCAAAAAATTGGATAAAGTGGAACGTATCGAAGTTGATGAAGATGATAATTCGGTTATGAACATTTCGTTTCCTGTATCGCAAACTCCGGGAAAAGTCGTTTTAGAAATCGAAAAAGTGACCAAAGCGTATGGCGACAAGATCATTTTTAAGGACATCAACCTATTTATTGAACGTGGAAGTAAAATTGCATTTGTAGGTCAGAATGGTCAGGGAAAATCGACCTTGATTAAAGCAATAATGAATGAATTTGAGTATGATGGATCTATAAAAATCGGACATAATGTTCAATTAGGTTATTTCGCACAGAATCAAGCAGATTATTTAGACGGAGAAAAAACATTGTTAGATACGATGATTGATGCAGCTACAGATTCTAATCGATCAAAAGTTCGTGATATGTTGGGATCGTTTTTATTTCGTGGCGATGATGTTGAGAAAAAGGTGAAAGTGCTATCTGGAGGTGAACGAAATCGTTTGGCATTGGCAATGTTGCTTTTAAAACCAATCAATGTTTTGCTGATGGATGAGCCTACGAACCATTTAGATATTAAATCGAAAAATGTTTTAAAGGCGGCTTTGAAAAATTATGAAGGAACCTTACTGTTAGTTTCGCACGATCGTGATTTTTTACAGGGAATGACCGATAAAGTGTACGAATGT
>CAMLFV010000236.1 GCA_946479395.1 uncultured Flavobacterium sp.
TATAGTGATTTTCAGCCACTTTGAAATTCATTTTCTCAAAAAACATTCTCAGATTTTTGAGGGACTACTGTTTTTATGTGCGCTCTACAAAATGGCGTTGTTATTTTTCAAAAATTCCTTGGGGAAAAATTCAGGTTTTCTCTTCAATACACAGAATTGTTCAAAAATCATGAAAATATTTTTAAGATAAAGTCGGTCACGTGAGTAGTAACTTGCAAAAAATCGTATATAAAAATCTTTTTCATAACTATTTTTTTTCACACCGATAATCTTAGATTATCGGTGTGTTTTTTATTGCTTTTTTCCGTTCAGATACACCGATTCTATTAAGTCGCTACCGAAATTATACGGAATGGCGTAAATAGAATGTATGGGTTTTGTGATAAAAAACGATGCTTTTTTGCCTTTAGTGATACTACCATATTCGTTTTCTACTTCCAACGCATAAGCCGCATTTAAAGTCGCAGCGTTAAAAGCTTCCTCAGGAGTCAATTTCATTTTGATACACGATGTAGCCACCACAAAATTCATGTTTCCACTTGGTGTGGTTCCCGGGTTGTAATCTGATGCGATTACCAATGGCAAATTCGCATCTAACAATTTACGTGCAGGTGTGTAAGGAATCGATATAAAATAAGAACATGTTGGCAATGCCACCGGAATGGTGTTTCCTTTTTTCAGCGCTTCAATATCAACATCTTCCACTAATTCTAAATGATCTACCGACAGCACATTTTCTTCCACACACATTTCAATTCCGTTAATCGCTGTAAACTGATTGATATGAATTTTTGATTTCAATCCAAACTTTGTGGCTGTTTGAATTATTTTTCGAGTTTCATCAACGGTGAAATATCCGGTTTCCAAGAAAGCATCTACATAATCTGCCAAACCCGATTTTGCGATTTCGGGAATCATTACATTGCAGATTTCATCAACAAATCCCGCTTGATTGTCTTTAAATTCTGGTGGAACAGCATGTGCACCTAAAAAAGTTGCTTTTATTTTTACAGGATAATTATCTTGCAATTTTTTTATAACACGCAACATTTTCAATTCGGCTTCTAAACTTAAACCGTAACCCGATTTAATTTCTATAACGCCTGTTCCTAAAGCAATTAATTCTTCCAAACGAGCAGCTGCATCTTTGTACAATTCTTCTTCTGAAGCATTTCGCAGTTTTTCTACCGAATTTAAAATTCCGCCGCCTCGTTTATAAATTTCATCATACGTTAAACCATTAATTCTATCAACAAATTCTTGTTCACGATTACCTGCATACACAATATGCGTGTGACCGTCAATATAACTTGGAATAATCATTTTGCCAGAAACATCAACCGATTCATCAAAATTAGTCGGTGCATTTTCCATTGATCCATAATCTGCAATTAGATCATCTTCAACCACAAAAAAGGCATTTTTGATTGATGGAAGTTCTTTCATTTCACTTCCTTTTAATATGGATTGATTGTTTTCGCGAACCTGAAAAAGTTCTTTTATATTGTAAAATAGGGTTTTCATTTCATTGTTTTGATTCTTTTCAAAGATAGATAGTTCTTGCAAATTGGCATAAAAAAATCCGTTTATTTTGAAAACGGATTTTTTGTAAGGATCAGTTTAGTTAATTATTTAATACTTTTAAACTCTAACTATTTTTAAATCGGTTATTAAAAGCATTCATTTCCGCCTTTGCTAAATTACGGCGAAACTCTTGGTCAATTAATAACCCATATTTTTGTTTATATTGATCTAATTTTAAATTTATTTCTGTTTTCTTTTTTTCATTTAGTTTAGAAAACTTATTGTAGTTATTAAAAGTATCTAAAGCTTCTTTAACTGATGAGAATTTTGTTTTATTTAAGTTTTTTGTAGCCCATTTTTCAAAGTCTTTACTATTTAAACTACAGGTTTCTCTACTGTTTTCGGCAGAACCTATTTTTTCTATAAATAAGTTGTTGTAATACATTTCATTCAAATTATCTTCAGAAACTCTGAATTTTACCACTTCTTTTAGAAAAGTTCCATACACATCATCGTTTATTGAAGCCTCTGCTTGTTCTAAATATTTTTCTTCTTCTGTTGTTTGTGAGTAACTATTAACTGCTAACAATAAACAACCTAACATAAGTATTTTATTCATAATAATTTAATTTAAGCGTTAATTATATCAAATATAATCAAATAATTGATATAATAAAAAATCCGTTTCTTTTGAAAACGGATTGATGTATTAAAAATTCGGACTTAAATTGTATTTTTTGTAGAAGTTATCAATAATCGTAACCACTTCATCGGCTGTATCAACCACTTTAATAAGGTTTAAATCTTCAGGTGATGCATTAAAATATTTTTCGATCATTACTGTTTTTATCCAATCAAGCAAACCTGACCAAAATTCGCGACCGACTAATATAATAGGAAATTTACCAATTTTCTTGGTTTGAATTAAGGTAATTGCTTCAAACAACTCGTCTAACGTTCCAAAACCACCCGGCATTACCACAAAACCTTGCGAATATTTTACGAACATTACTTTACGAACAAAGAAATAATCGAACTGCAGGTTTTTATCGTGATCGATATACGGATTAAAATGTTGTTCAAAAGGTAGATCAATGTTTAAACCAACCGATGCACCACCACCTAAATGTGCGCCTTTATTGGCAGCTTCCATAATCCCCGGACCACCGCCCGAAATTACGCCGTAACCTGCTTTACTTATTTTAAAGGCAATTTCTTCTGCCAATTTGTAATATTGATTGTCGTTTTTTGTACGTGCCGAACCGAAAATAGATACACACGGACCAATACGTCCCATTTTTTCGTATACCTTTACAAATTCATACATTATTTTAAAAATTGCCCACGAATCGTTTGTTTTAATTTCGTTCCACGACTTTGTTGCTAACTTTTCTTTTATTCTGATATCTTCTTCTGAAAAATTTTCTTCCATATATTTTTTTGTTTAATTGTTGATTTGTTTTAGGTTTAATCGTTTATCTCGGATGTTTTAGTAGTTCGAAGTTCAAGTTAAATTCTCTAACATACATAAAATTAGAACATACAACATAAAACCTATTACTTTAATTCTTTCTTTAAAAAACGTGCGGTGTGACTTTTTTTGCTTTTAGCTACTTTTTCAGGTGTACCAAAAGCAACAACTTCGCCACCATTTTTACCGCCTTCAGGACCGATATCAATAATATGATCGGCGATTTTTATAACATCTAAATTATGTTCGATAATTAAAACGGTATTACCTTTTTCAACCAACTGATGTAATACTTCCATTAACACGCGAATATCTTCAAAATGCAGACCCGTTGTAGGTTCATCTAAAATATAAAACGTATTTCCGGTATCTTTTTTAGATAATT
>CAMLFV010000237.1 GCA_946479395.1 uncultured Flavobacterium sp.
TGCAACTTATTGAATGCGAAGTATTCAAAAATCCGTAAAAATTTAATTATTAGTAGCTTTAATCTATAAAATTATATCTGTGTATATGTGGTAAAAAAAAATAAATCGCTTAATATCATTGTATTAAAATTTATTAGATAATGCACTACGGGTTAACTAAAGAAAGAGTATTTTTTATATCATAATGTATTTTCTTAAAATGTATTTACAAAAAAAGCCTGCAATTACTTGCAGACTTAGAGCTAAAGAAAATGTCTTATCTAAAACATTTATGATTTCCAAAAATAGTTATAAAAAAACAACCGAAAAATTAGAATTCAATTAGAAAATCCACGTGCTTATCCTTTGTAATTAAAATGCCATTTTTTATCGTTTTTAAAATACAATTAACAATAAAAAGCAGTGAATCTTTGAAACAGAGCCATATAATTTTTTTATTTTTACATCGATTTAAATAGTTCAAAATAACTATTCAATTAATCAACAACCGTAAGGAAAAGCTTTATATGGCAAAAAATACAGAGACAGAATTTAACAGTAGAAAACTGTTTACCTATATAACAAAAGAAAAAAAAGACGTAGCCAGTATTTATATCTATGCCATTTTAAGTGGTTTGGTGCAGTTAAGCATACCGTTGGGCATACAGGCAATTGTAAGTTACGTTATGGGTGCCACCATGGTTACCTCTTTATATATTTTGATTGGTTTTGTGGTTTTCGGAACCTTCTTGGCAGGATTTTTCCGTATCCGCGTTATGCAGATTATCGAAAAAATCCAACAGAAATTATTTGTAGAATATTCGCTGGCATTTGCAGAAAAGTTACCAAAAACCAATCTGGCGACAACAAAAAAATATTATTTACCCGAATTAGTCAATCGTTTTTTCGATGTTCCCAACCTGCAAAAAGGTATTTCTAAAATATTGCTCGAAATTCCTACTGCCTTAATTCAAGTCGTATTCGGAATTATATTATTATCGTTCTATCACCCGTGGTTTCTCGTTTTCGGAGCATTGGTACTTATCCTTGTCATTGTTATTTTTCGATTCACATCAAGCTCGGGTATCGAATCAAGCTTGAAAGAAAGCGATAAAAAATACGAAGTAGCCTCTTGGTTAGAAGACATTGCCGGATCGGTAAAAACGTTTAAAATCAACTCTAAAAGCGATACCCATTTAAAGGGGACAGACAACCGAGTGGTATCATACCTTACACACCGTACCAGCCATTTTAAAGTACTGTTGCTGCAATATTGGACCATCGTGCTATTCAAAGTACTTATTACGTTGCTGATGCTTTCTATTGGCACCTACCTGCTTATCAATCAAGAGTTGAACATCGGAGCTTTCGTTGCAGCAGAAATTGTTGTTTTAACGATACTTACCGCTGTTGAAAAACTGATTAAAAGTCTGGAAAGTTATTACGACGTAATCACATCGCTCACCAAATTGAGTAAAGTAACCGAATTGCCTGAAGAAAGTGATTCCAACATTGAAATTCCTGACAGTAAAGATGGTATGGAAATCATTTTTAAAGATGTAAGCATTCATTTTAACGATCAAAAACCGATCATCAACAACATTAATTTTGAAATACCCGAAAACAGTCTAACCGTTATTAAAGGTTATTTAGGATCGGGTAAATCGTTATTATTGAACATGATGGCAGGTTTTTACGAGCCTACCAACGGAACCATTTTGTTTGATAAAGTGCCGTTAAGCAACATAAACAAAGCTACTTTTAGGGAACAAACCGGGATTTATCTGGAAGACATGCACATTATTAAAGGCACACTCTTAGGTAATATTACGCTTGATAAGGAAAATTATCAAACACAAGATGTACTGAATTTAGCCGAAGAATGGGGTATCGAAGATTTTTCGAGTCAGTTTAGCCAAGGATTGCTAACTCCGTTAAGCGATACCGACACCGAGCTTTCTTTCAGTTCCCGCAAAAAAATATTGTTGTTGCGTGCCATGTTAGGTAACAAACGATTGTTGTTATTGGAAGATCCTGTGGACGGAATGGATCAGGATTTTGCAGAGAAAATGATTACTTACTTAAAAAAGATTCAATTAAAAACAACCATTGTGATTGTTTCGGAAAACGAGCAGATAGTTGACGCAGCAGATCATATCTTATCGGTACAAAACGGCAATGTCATGCACATTAAATAAAAAGGGTTCTAAAAATTAAAGAAACAGCATCAATGAAACCAAAATCGTTTGAAAAAATATATCATGTCCACAGAAATTCACGAGTAAAAAGGTGGTTCTATATTATTATGGCACTGGCTGTTATTACCCTTTTTCTACCGTGGACACAAAATATAAAAACTACGGGAACAGTAACCACGCTTTATCAGGAACAACGTCCGCAAATGCTTAATTCGCCCATTCCCGGACGAATTACCAAATGGCACGTAAAAAATGGTGATTACGTTAAAAAAGGGGATACCATTTTGCAACTTTCTGAAATTAAAGAAGATTATATGGATCCGATGCTACTTTCGCGTACCGAAGATCAGGTGGAAGCCAAAAAAGGCGTGCGTGATTTTTACGAAGCCAAAATTGGAACTACCGATGCCCAGCTTGAAGCATTGAACAGTGCGCGAGAATTAAAACTGCAACAGTTAAAAGTGAAAATCCAGCAGCTGAACAACAAACTTGCAGCAGAAGAAGCCGAATTAAAAGCAGCAAACAACGAACTGAACCTATCGGCAGACCAATACGAACGTCAGCAAAAAATGTACGATGAAGGTTTGGTATCGCTTACACAGTTCCAGCAACGCAGTGTATCGTACCAAAACGCGTTAGCCAAGAAAACCGCAGCCGAAAACAAACTGGCGCAAACCCGACAAGAAATCATTACGGTAAACATAGAACAAAATGCCACCGTACAAGATTATACCGAAAAATTGAGCAAGATTCAAGGCGAGCGCTTTACAAGCATGGGACAAATTGAAAGCAGTACGGGCGAAATTGCCAAACTGGAAAGTCAAATGTCTAACTATAAAATCCGTCAGGGATTGTATTACGTTCTGGCATCGCAAGACGGACAAATCGTTCAATTGAGCAAATCTGGTATTGGTGAAATATTAAAAGACGGTGAAAGCATAGGATCAATCGTGCCGTTAAATGTTGATTATGCCGTTGAAATCTACATAAAACCGGTAGATCTTCCTTTAGTAAAACCCGGACAGCGCGTTATGTGTATTTTCGATGGTTTTCCTGCAATTGTTTTTTCAGGATGGCCTAACACAAGTTACGGAGTCTTTGCCGGTAAAGTTATTGCCGTTGAAAGCAACATAACCACCAACGGACTTTTTAAGGCGCTGGTTGTTGAAGAAAAAGTTAAAAA
>CAMLFV010000238.1 GCA_946479395.1 uncultured Flavobacterium sp.
AACAAGTTAAATAACTTGTTGATTTTGTTTAGAGTAATACGTAAAATCTGTGTATATGTGAGAATTTTGTAATGCACTTTGGGTTTAACCTACAAACTACTATTATGCTTCTCATTTAAAGAAACATTCTGCATTGTCCAATTAATTTTTTCTTGAAACGGATGTTTTCTTACAGGGCAATCAGTTTTACTACAAATGTTGCACGAGTATTCTTTACAAGCATCAAGGTGCACAAAAAGTTCAATACGGTCACCAAAATGATTTTTTACGGCATCTTCCAACGCATCAACTTCTTTATGACCTTCTTCGATATTAAAATACCAAGGCACTGTCATGTGGCAATCAAAATGCAGCGTACTTCCGTATTTAATGATTCTTAAATTATGCAGATCAATCCAATTTTCACGACGTTCTTCACTTAAATAATCAACCACTTCTTTTAGCAGTAATTCATCGGTTTCATCCATAATTCCCGAAATCGATTCACGAACAATTTTGTATCCCGTGTAAATAATAAATCCTGCAAAAATTAAAGCGGTAACACTATCAATCCAAGAAATTTTAGTAAAGTATAAAATCACCAATCCAATAATGATTCCAATGGTAGAATACGTGTCGGTTTGTAAATGTTTACCACTTGCAATTAATGCCAACGAATTATTTTTTTTACCTTTTTTTATGGCGAAATATCCTAACACATAATTAATTACGGCGGTTAACGATACCAAGATCAATCCTAAATCGAGTTTCTCTATTGTTTTTGGATTTTGAAGTTCGCCAATGGCTTCATAAATAATAACAACACCGGCTGCACTTATCAATATACCTTCAATAGATGCAGAAATAAATTCTACCTTTCCATGACCATACGGATGGTTATGATCTTTTGGCAATGACGACAAATACAAGCTGTATAAACCAATTAAGCCAGCAATCACGTTAATGGTACTTTCTAAAGCATCGGTTAAAATGGCTACCGAATTGGTTTGATACCACGCATACAACTTCACTAAAAACAGAATGATACCGACTATTGCAATAATCCGTTGAAATTTAAAGTTTTCGTTTGCTTGTTTGGTCATTCTTTTAATTATTTAGTCTATATCAAATTTAATAAAAGTAAGGATGCTAATATTAATATACTACAGTTCAATTTTCAACACTTCGCCAACGTTCATACCTTCTAATTTCCAATCACCAATACGAATGCGGATTAATCGTAACGTTGGGAAACCAACGGCAGCGGTCATTTTACGAACCTGACGGAATTTTCCTTGTGTCAATGTAATAGTCAACCAACTTGTTGGTCCGTGTCTGTCGCTGCGAATACGATATCCTTCGCCCACATAATTTGGTTTATCAATAATTGCTGCAAAACATTCTTTGGTAGTTAAACGTTCGCCCTTTACTCCTATTACAACTCCGGTTTTTAGTTTTTCAATAGCTTCATTAGTAATCATTCCATCAACCTGAACAACATATTGCTTTTCGTAATGTGCACTGCGAATTTCTTCACTTATTTTTCCATCAGTAGTGAGCATTAGTAAACCTTCCGAGTTTTCATCTAATCTGCCTATAGCCATTGTACCTTCGGGAAAATTGTACAATTCTCCGAGTTTTTTCTTGTTGCGCTTTTTTTCGTACACAAACTGTGAAATGTAACCGGCTGGCTTATAAAGCAAAAAATGCTGGTGTGTTATTACAATTGAATTCATTTAAAACTTTTATAAAACAATTATTAAACCACATAGATACATAATCTTTGTAATTTAATTTGATTAGAGATAATTTAAGAAACACATTTTTAAGCGATGCTTAAAAACTATGCGTACTTATTCATATTAAAAACTATATTTCCTATAATAACTATGTTGTAAAATTAATTTATTGATATTTTGGGTGTGTTATTACTATTGAATTCATTTTAAAACTTTTATAAAATAATAATCAAACCACATAGATACATAGTCTTTGTAATTTAATTTGATTAGAGATAATCTAAGAAACACATTTTTAAGCGATGCTTAAAAACTATATTTCCTATAATAACTATGTTGTAAAAGTAATTTATTGATATGTTGAAGGAAAAATTTTCCCGGGATTCATGATATTTTTAGGATCGAATATTTTTTTAATTTGATACATTAAATTCAGTTCAATTTCACTAAACATAATAGGCATAAATTCTTTTTGAACCAAACCAATGCCGTGTTCACCTGAAATAGTTCCGTTTAATGATTTTGTCAGCTGAAAAATTTCGTTCACACCTTTTGGAACTTCGGTTTGCCACAATTCGTCTGTCATATCTAACTTTACAATATTTACGTGTAAATTGCCATCGCCTGCATGCCCGTAACAAATGCTTTTAAAACCGTATTTGTCGCCAATAGCTTTAATTCCAATCAATAATTTAGGCAATTCGTAACGTGGAACAACGGTGTCTTCTTCTTTATAAACAGTGTTTTGTTTTACAGCTTCGGCAATATTTCGGCGGAGTTTCCACAAAGTATTTTTTTGATCGGTGGTATCGGCAAAAAGCACCTCATCAATTTCATAAGTTTCAACAACCGATAAAATTTTCTCTGCTTCGTTCATTAAAACGTCGGGGTAATTTCCATCGACTTCAATCAGCAAATGTGCTTCGTTTTCGTGCTTCAAATAAACATCTGGAACTTCAACAAATTTGCTTGTCCACAAAATAGCATCGCGTTCCATAAATTCTAAGGCACTTGGTACAATTCCTACCCTAAAAATTGCCGAAACCGCTGCTGCTGCTTGTTCCATTTTAAAAAACGGAACCCATAGCAGTACGTTGTGTTGAACAGCCGGTATTAGTTTTATAACAATCTTTGTTACAACGCCCAAAGTACCTTCGCTACCAACCATTAACTGCGTTAAATTGTAACCTGTAGAATTTTTAAGCGTGTTGGCACCTGTCCAAATAATTTCTCCATTGGGTAAAACAACTTCTAAATTTAATACATAATCTTTCGTAACACCGTATTTTACTGCACGAGCACCACCTGCATTTTCGGCGATATTTCCGCCAATAAAACAACTGCCTTTACTGCTTGGATCTACAGGATACATCAACCCTTTTTCGGCAACGGCATTTTGTAAAACTTCAGTAATTACTCCGGGTTGCGTTATTACCTGCAAGTTTTCTTCGTCGATTTTTTCTATTTTGTTCAATCGTTCTAACGAAAGTCCGATTCCTTTATGAATAGCTAAAATACCACCACTTAAACCTGTGCGAGCACCAATAGGAATAACCGGAATGGTAAATTCAAAAGCAACTTTCATTATATCGCTGACTTCTTGTGTTGATGCCGGTTT
>CAMLFV010000239.1 GCA_946479395.1 uncultured Flavobacterium sp.
ACCACAGATACACAGATATAATTTTATAGATTAAAGTTACTAATAATTAAATTTTCACAGATTTTTGAATACTTCGCATTCAATAAGTTGCATAACTTTTCTGTTTTGCTTAGGGTAATGCGTAAAAAATCTGTGTAATCTGTGGCAATTCTATAATGCACTACGGGTTAAAATAATCTGTTGTGCAGTGATCTTAAAGCTTCAATTTTATTGGCAGAAGGTAAAAGAAGCGAAATATTGTTTTCACTTCCGCCATACGAAATCATTCTAATAGGAATATGTTTTACAGCTTCGGAAACAATGGTGGCATGACCATGTTTGTTCTTTCTGAAATCGCCCACAATACAAACAATAGATTGGTCGCCGTCTATTTCAACAATCCCAAAAGATTCTAATTCTTTTATTATTTCGGTAAGATATTCGGTTTGATCTATTGTCAGTGAAACAGCTACTTCTGAAGTTGTAATCATATCAATGGGAGTTTTGTATCGTTCAAAAACTTCAAAAATCTGTCTTAAAAAACCGTAAGCCATTAACATTCTCGATGATTTTATGCGAATTGCAGTGATACCGTCTTTTGCAGCAATGGCAACAATTTGATTTTGATTTTTGGTGTCGCCCGAAATTAAAGTACCTTGTGCACTAAGGTTCATAGTGTCAAGCAAACGTACCGGAACATTGAATTTGCGTGCCGGGAAAACACTTTGCGGATGCAGAATTTTCGCACCGAAATACGATAATTCGGCAGCTTCATCAAAACTTAAATGCGGAATTGGTTTGGTGTTGGGAACATAACGAGGATCGTTGTTATGGAAACCATCAATATCCGTCCATATCTGAATTTCCTCAACTTGCAAGGCAGCACCTAAAAGCGAAGCGGTGTAGTCTGATCCACCCCTGCGTAAATTATCAATTTCACCATTAGCATTTCTACAAATGTATCCTTGGGTAATAAATAGGTTTTCGTTTGGATATTTTTCTAGTTGTACACCTGCATTTTCTTTAATAAAATCTATATTAGGCTCGTTTTCAGCATCAATAAGCATAACATCAAGTGCTGATAACAATACAGATGAAATACCTTTTTCTTTTAAACGCAGGTGGAATAGCGTAGTAGAAATAATCTCGCCTTGCGCCAAAATAATACGTTCTTCTTTTGCTGAAAAATCGGTGTTTTCAAAACTGTAAAGCAGTTGGAATATTTGGTTGATAAAAGCATCTGCTTCAGATTTTCCTTCTGCGGTTTTAAATAATTCTCCTACAAATTTTTTGTATTTATCATAAAGGGAATCAATATGTTTTCGGGCAGCATCGTTATCTTTTTTTGAATAAATTTCCGATAAGGTTACAAGGTGATTTGTAGTTCCTGAAACGGCAGACAATACCACGAAGTGTTTATCGGCAGTCTGCGATTTAATTATTGGTAACAATTGTTCGATACGCTCTGGACTTCCTACCGAAGGACCGCCAAATTATAATACTTTCATAGATTAGGTTTATGTGCTTGTTGTTAAATTATGAACAAAAAAAGAGCCTGTCGTGATGACAGGCTCCTGATATGCTGGGTTCTAACCAAAGGAAAATGACTCACGAATTTCGACGTAAGTTCTGCTTCTTTCCCTTTTTTAAGTTAGATAAAATCATTTCTATTTTTTTAGATGGACAAATATACATTTTTTTATTAAATGCGGATATAAATATAACTTTTTTTATTGATTTAATAGTAGATGCAATGGCTAAATGGTAATTGAAGAACAAAAGGGCGTTTTTGTTTAAAAACACCCTTTTGTTAAATTTTAATATTTCATATTCAAATAAAAATCGTATTTCATGGCTTGTTGTTTAATTCATTGAGTATAAACCAACGGTATTTCCTTCAGAATCCATAATAATTGAACAAAAACCATATTCGCCGATCGACATTTTTGGCTGATGAACTGTTCCACCTGCATTAACAACTCTGCTTTCTTCCACAGCGCAATCCATACAACCGAAATAAACAATAGTGCTGTTTCCGCCCGCTTGCAAACCGTCCATTTTAACCAACGTACCCGATGCTCCTATACCGTCTTCAAATCCGGGAAAAGACTTCATAATCATTGGCGCATCCCCAGGAACAGGCATTTCTTCTAATTTAACATTAAGTACCGTTTCATAGAATTTTGTGGCTCTTTCCATATCATCAACATAAATTTCGAACCAAGCTACAGGATTAAATTTTTTATTTTCCATTTTGTTTAGAGTTTGTTTAAACCAAATGTAAATTATTATTTAAGATGCGCGACTTGTCTTTTGGCAAGAAATCAATCAATTGTTCAAGTTATATTTTTAAAAGATCTTTTCGGATTCTACTTAATGATGTATCGGTAATTCCTAAGTAAGAAGCAATTTGTTTCAAAGGGGCATTTTGAATAATTTGCGGTTTTTCTTTAAGTAGTTTTAGGTATCGATTTGTCGCCGTTTCTGTTACAATATCGAGCGATTTTTGCTTTAATGAGAACATTTGGGTTGTAAACCACAAACGTCCCCATTCTGAAAATCCGGGAACGGAATGAAACAAATGCTGAAAATCTTCAAACGATATTTTCCACAAAACACAGTCGGTAACAGTTTGCAACGTTTCCTGCGATGGATTCCTTTGAAATAAAGAAGCAGGAACAATTACAATTTCATTTTCTACAAAAAATTCGGTTGTTATTTCGTTGTTGTTGTAATCGTGAACAAAAGCCCGTACCAAACCTTTTTCTAAAAGATAATATTCATTGGCAGTTTCGCCTTCTTTCAGAAGAAAACTACCTTTGTTTATTTCTGTTTTTTGATGTGCCTTTGCGATGACTTTGATATCTTTTGCTGAAAACTGAAGATGCTGGTAAACCGATTGAAAAATATCTGACATATATTTTTTTGCTGAATTTTAAATCAAGATACAAAATAAATGTTTTTTGAAGTTATTAATTTCTAAACGGTTAATTAATTTTTACGACACTTAATGATTAAAAACACAGAAAAAGCTTTGTTTTTATTAAAAGTAATTTTACATTTGCACCACTTTAATAACAAAAGGATTTACGTTCTTATTAAGATAAAATAAATAATTTTAGACTCGATAGCTCAGTTGGTAGAGCACAACACTTTTAATGTTGGGGTCCTGGGTTCGAGCCCCAGTCGGGTCACAAATTATAATTTAGGAGAGGTGCCGGAGTGGTAACGGAGCAGATTGCTAATCTGTCGACGGGTGACTGTCGCCAGGGTTCGAGTCCCTGTCTCTCCGCTTTTCGGGGTGTAGCGTAGCCCGGTTATCGCGCCTGCTTTGGGAGCAGGAGGCCGC
>CAMLFV010000240.1 GCA_946479395.1 uncultured Flavobacterium sp.
GAGTGGAGTGTATCGAGAAGTTTAAAAGTATAAGTTCTCGACAGGCTCGAACTGACGAAGGTGAATAATTTTAGATTTTTTAAATTTATAGACAATTATTTTATATAAAAAAGCAGAAGCTCATAGCTTCTGCTTTTTGTTTAATCATCATCTTCCAATTCAAAAAGGCTGTCTAAAGGCATATTGAATATCTTGGCTATTTTGAGAGCCAAAACTGCTGAAGGAATGTATTTTTTTGTTTCGATAGAATTAATTGTCTGACGTGAAACTCCGACTTTTTCCGCCAAATCTCCTTGGGTTAAATTGTGTCGGGCACGTTCTATTTTAATGTAATTCTTCATTTATAACTAATCTTCTTTTAATTCTTTTCGTAATGAATATCGCTTCATCTGAAACATAAAAATTTGATAGAAAAGCATAAACATAATAATTTGCCCAGCTCTAATCTCTTGAACTTTGTCCTTAAAGATATACAAATCAATTAAAGGCGATATTATTAAGTAAATTATTCCTACTAATAATGCGTTTAATAATAATTTCAAACGTATTTCCATAAGCATTTCGTCGTCCTCGGAATAACGTGTAAATTGAATTAAAAACAAACTTAAACACATTAAAGCAATAGCTATGTTTTTTATAAGCAGTTTAGTTTCAGTTTGATCTGCTAGCAAATTCATGCTACCAGCTATAAAAATAAATAATATTATCAAAATTAAGATTCCAAAAGCAATCTTTCTGAATTTAGCAGGAAATAAAATATTTGTGTTCATAATATATTATTTAGTTAAGTTTATTTGCTACAAATATAAACAAACTTTTCAATTTGTAAAGAAAACTTTACTTTGTAAAATAAAAAAAATCGATATGCTATAAAAAACATACCGATTTTAAAAATATAGTTAGTTTAATTGTATTTATGCTGTTGCAGGTAAATCGCGGGTTAACCAACCACTACGACCTGCGGTTATTATTGCGTAAGGCGTAATCCAGAATAAAGTAAATAGGTAGAATACACTGTAGGTATATGCTAAAAATGCTTCGGCAATGTTGTATTTTTTTGCGTAGAAGAACATTTGAATACTAGAGAATACAAAGATTCCGGCTAAACTTGAACACACAAACAAAATAGGATGTGTTACTACAAAAAATAATAACAAAAGTAATAAAGGATAAGCCATAATTACTTTAATCCACTGCATGGTCAGTAAAATTCGTGAACCTGCTGTTGATTCTTCTCTAAACTTTGTAAAAGCAAACTTACTCATCATAATGTTTTCACGCACATTGCTTCGTTCCCAACGGACAAACATTTTGTACAGACTTTTGTATTTTTCGGGAATGTTGGTATATACATATGCGTTCTTCTGAAACAATACGTGCAAACCTTGTTTTAAAATCATATTAGTAATTGCTCGGTCTTCGCCAATATCACTCGGTTGTCCCATAAAAGTCTGGTTCATCCAATCTTCTAAACAGTTCATTACCGCATCTTTTCTGTAAGCTGCCAATGCCCCTGGTGTACATAAAACCGAACCAATGGCACTTTGAGCCGATCGAACAAATTCAAAACTAAAAACGAAGCTTACGTTTAACATTTTTGGTATCAAACCTTTTTCTTTGTTCAAAACTCGAACGTTTCCTGCTACTGCTCCACATTTTTCGTTCACAGCAAACGGACTTACCAAATTGCGCAACGTATCTTCTTTTACAATACAATCGCTATCTACCGTTACAAAAACATCACCCGTTCCTTCTTTAAAACCTCGGTACAGAGCATGACGTTTTCCCATATTTTTAGGTTGCTGATAAATAGTCAATCGATCGCCCAATTTGGCTTTTGCTTTCAGCATCCATTGCCAGGTATCGTCTTTACTTCCATCATCAATCGATAAAATCTGTAATTTTTCTGCCGGAAAATCACTGTCAGCTAAACTCAATAAGGTTTCATAAACCAGTTTTCCTTCATTATAAGCCGGCACAATTACCGTACACGTAGGCAGTTGCTCATTACTTACCGCTTTCACGGGCTTGTATTTTATGTACAGCACAATTAAATAGGTTAAAAAACTTAACTGCAAAACCAACAAGGTTAACGCAATGTAGTTTATAGATGCGCCCCACCAGGTATTCATGCGTTCAAAGTGCAATTTTTCTATATCGGGCTGAAAATTTATAAAGGTAATTACAGATACAACCATTAAAAATAAGGTGGCAGCTACCACGAAATAATCTTTATTTTTTAGGGAATTTAATGAAAGTTGATCTAAAAACTTTGATCGATCTGC
This sequence comes from uncultured Flavobacterium sp., assembly GCA_946479395.1. The sequence goes on from CAMLFV010000240.1 coordinate 2,286, forward strand.
TTTCTGTTTTGAAGTATCATCTCGAACTATGGTAAGATGACTGTTGTTTTGTTGATTGGGCGTGTCTAAAAATGGTTTGGTTTTTAAACACTGGTTGCCGGTTGTTAGCATAATACTTTTACTTTAAGAAATATGTTTGATGCTTTATTGGTTAGATTAAATGATCAAACACCTTTTGGTTTGCTTAATAAGTTTTCAAGTACTGTGCCACGGGCATTTTTAACAAGAAAGCGTTAAATTTTAAGATAAATTGAGGGTTTATTGTAGAAGCCAATCCCCAAATTGGGTACAAAAATTGTACCATACCCCAATTGTTAAACTGTTGATTTATACATTTAATTTACTAATTCATGAGGATCAATTAGTAAATTTTCAATAAAAAAACCGTTACCAAGCGATAACGGATTTTGAATTTACTTTTTATAATTCACAAAGAATTCATGCAGTGTACGGATTCCGGTTCCTGTTCCACCCAAACCTTTATAATTTTCAGGAGCTTCGGTAAAAGCAGGTCCAGCGATATCGATATGCACAAACGGCGCCTTCGCAAAATGTTCTAAAAACTTCCCGGCAGTAATGGTTCCGGCCATGCGTCCGCCAATATTTTTTAAATCGGCACAGCTCGATTTTAACTGCTCTTTATAATCATCCCACAAAGGTAAATGCACCATACGTTCGTACACTTTTGTACCTGCACTTAACAAGGCATTGTTTATCTCATCGGTAGCATTACTCATCATACAGGCAGCTCGTGAGCCCGCAGCTATCAATGCCGCACCTGTTAACGTTGCAGAATTTATAATTAATTCCGGATTGTATTTTGTAGCATAACTAATAGCATCAGCCAAAATCATACGTCCTTCGGCATCGGTATTTAAAACCTCAACAGTGGTTCCGTCCATCATGGTAATAATATCACCCGGTGCATACGCATCACCACCCGGACGGTTATCTGTAGCTGGAATCAACCCTATAATATGAATATTTAGTTTGTTTAATGCTGCTGCGTAAACCGTTCCCGCCATCATTGCAGCG
>CAMLFV010000241.1 GCA_946479395.1 uncultured Flavobacterium sp.
TAAATCCGTTTTAGTTGAAAATCAGCAAAAAATAGACGAAGTTTTTAATCGTTTACAAGATAACGAACCTATACAATATATCACGCAACAGGCTAATTTTTTTGGATACGATTTTAAGGTTTCGTCTGCAACATTAATTCCTCGCCCAGAAACCGAAGAATTGGTAGATTGGGTTTTAACCGAAATGAAAAAACAGCCACAAAAAAACTGGCGCGTGTTGGATATAGGAACCGGAACGGGCTGTATTCCCATAACAATTAAAAAGGAATTTCCGTTGGCTATAGTTTCTGCGATCGATGTTTCGGTTGAGGCGTTAAAGATTGCTCAAGAAAATGCAGAGAATTTAAAGGCTGATGTTACTTTTATTCAGCAGGATATTTTACAGGCAGAAAAGTTAGATGCTTATGATATCATTATTTCCAATCCGCCGTATGTTCGCAATTTGGAAAAAGCAGAAATAAACGAAAATGTTTTGCAGCACGAGCCACATTTAGCGTTATTTGTAGATGATAACGATCCGTTGATTTTTTACCGCCAAATTACGCAATTAGCACATAAAAGTTTGAATGAAAAAGGCATGTTGTTTTTCGAGATCAATCAATATTTAGGGAATGAAATGCAAGAAATGGTTTCGAAATATTTCAAAAACATCGAACTAAAAAAAGATTTTATACAGAACGACCGAATGATGATGCTGAAAGAGAAGTTTTAATTTTTTTCTAGTGTAGATTTAAATCGAAAACTTTTTCAGCATAATAAACTATAAGCATTTTGTTTGTCATTCCGTAGGAATCTATAAAAATCACAACCAAAAAAGAAAGACACTTTTGACTTTCTACTTTACAACTTTCAGACTATAACTACTATATTTGCATAAACAAAAATTAAAATGGCACAAAAACCAAGTATTCCAAAAGGAACCAGAGATTTTTCTCCGATCGAAGTAGCGAAGCGTCAATACATCATGTCTGTTATAAAAAAGCATTTTGAACGCAGCGGTTTTCAACCAATTGAAACACCTTCGTTTGAAAATTCTGAAACCTTAATGGGAAAATATGGGGAAGAAGGTGATCGTTTAATTTTTAAGATTTTAAATTCTGGCGATTTTTTAGCGAAGACGAATGAGGAATTTCTTCAAACAAAGAACAGCTTAAAAATCACTTCGCAAATATCCGAAAAAGCGTTGCGTTACGATTTAACCGTTCCGTTTGCGCGTTTTGTGGTTCAGCATCAAAATGAATTGGAGTTTCCTTTTAAGCGTTATCAAATTCAGCCGGTTTGGCGTGCAGATCGTCCGCAAAAAGGTCGTTTCCGTGAGTTTTATCAGTGTGATGCCGATGTAGTTGGGTCAACATCATTGTGGCAGGAAGTTGAATTGGTGCAGTTGTACGATGCTGTTTTTAGTGATTTAAAAGTAGATGGTGTAACTATTAAAATAAACAACCGAAAAATATTGTCGGGTATCGCCGAAGTTATTGGCGCAAGCGACAAACTGATTGATTTTACCGTTGCCTTAGATAAGTTAGATAAAATTGGAGAAGACGGTGTTAAAACCGAAATGCTGGCGAAAGGAATTTCCGAAGAAGCTTTGGTTAAAGTACAACCGTTATTTAATTTTAATGGATCGTTAACCGAAAAATTAAATCAGTTACGTGAATTATTGTCATCATCGGTTGAAGGAACTAAAGGAGTTGACGAACTAACCTTTATCTGCGAAACCGTGGAAGAATTGGGATTAAAATCGGCAACATTAAATTTAGATGTTACATTAGCGCGCGGTTTAAATTATTATACCGGAGCCATTTTTGAAGTTGCCGCACCAGAAACTGTTAAGTTAGGATCAATTGGTGGCGGTGGTCGTTACGATGATTTAACAGGAATTTTCGGTTTGAAAAATATGAGCGGTGTTGGTATTTCGTTCGGTTTAGACCGAATTTATCTGGTTATAGAAGAATTGAATCTTTTCCCAGAAACTGTATCAAATGTTACCGATGTTTTGTTTTTGAATTTTGGAGATAACGAAGCTAAATACTGTTTAAAAGTTATTCGTGATTTGCGTGAAGCCGGAGTGAATGCAGAATTATATCCTGATAAAGCTAAAATGGCTAAACAATTTCAGTTTGCCGAGAAAAAAGGAATTAAATATGCGGTAATTGTTGGCGAAACCGAAATGCAACAAAATATTTTCGCCTTGAAAAACTTACATTCAGGCGAACAGCAAAATGTTACCTTACAAGAATTACAACAAATATTAATAAATTAAAAAAATCCGATCAGTTGATCGGATTTTTTGTGAAATATAATGAGATTCCTAATTGGTTTGTGATGAAAGTTACAGTTTATTAAAACTCACCAACCTGCAAGTGTGTACTTACCGCAATTCGGTTCCATGCGTTAATAGTTACAATTGCCATAATGATTTCTGCAATTTGAGTTTCGCTAAAGAATTTTGAAGCGTTTTCATAACCCTCTTCGCTTAATCCTTTTTGACTGATCTTGGTGATTTCTTCAGTCATAACTAAAACCGCTTGTTCTTCTTTTGTGTAAAAAGATTTCGCTTCTTTCCAGGCACTCAACAGAAAAATACGTTGGTTGGTTTCCCCGTCTTTTAATGCATCTTTAGTGTGCATATCAATACAATAAGCACAATTGTTTATTTGCGATGCGCGAATAGTAAGCAGAAAACTTTTAATTTTTAACGGTCAGCATAAGTAAATCAACGCAGGTATCAATACTTACGAATAACTCACATTTTTAGTATATATGGGTTATAAAATTATAAATAATGTAAAATAACCCAACCGAAAGATTATCTAAAATAGCAGGTAGGGGGATGCTCCGTAGATAAAGTATGGTAAAGGTTACTTTAATGCATTAAACGCATTTTCGGTCAAAATGACTTTATATAGAAAATTCAGCTATATCTCATTGAAATAGCCGAATTTTTTACTTTTTATCGTATAGTTCGTTTATTGCGTAATCCTTATTTTTTTAACAAGTGCTGCAAATAAGAAATTTTCTCTTTTTCTGCCTGTAAAAGGCGCTCATATAATTTCTTATTTTCGTCATACGCTTCCACTAGTTTATCAAGAGGGTTGAAAGTTGGGTTATACAAATTCTTAACAGCAGAAGAATCATCTTGAAAAGTATTGTGAGAAATTATATTAATCATTCGTTCGTCAGAATATTCTTTGAGTGCGTATGCCGGTACGTCCAACGCTTTGGCAATTTCGTTAAGCTTGGCATCGTCTAATTCTTCTGTATTTTCTATTAACGACATTTTCTGTTGGCTGATACCCAGAATCTCGGC
>CAMLFV010000242.1 GCA_946479395.1 uncultured Flavobacterium sp.
TTTTTAATCTTTTTTTATGGTTATTTTTTAGTTAACTTATCATTAAGTAGTTAGAAAAATATTTTAACATTTAAAAGTTATTTGGATTACTTACGAAATATCATTTATCCTAAAAAAAGCTGTTGGAAATTCATTCTAAAATCGTAACTTGTAAAGAAAAATTAAAAATGAAAGAATATACATTAGTTATGGGAGCATCGGAAAATGTGCAACGTTATTCTAACATGGCGGTAAGAAAACTTTTAAACTATAATCATAAAGTTAAGGCTTTCGGAAATCGCGAAGGTGAAATTAATGGCGTTGCTATCACAAAGAATCTAGAACCTTACACCGATATTGATACAATAACGCTGTATTTGAATCCGACAAACCAAGAACCTTTTTACGATTATATTTTAAATTTAAATCCAAGACGTGTAATTTTTAATCCCGGAACTGAAAACAGAGAACTTCAAGGAAAACTTAAAAATGCAGGCATTGAATATGAAGAAGCTTGTACGTTGATACTTTTAAGTATTAATAAATATTAAAAAAAATCGAACTTAATTAAGTTCGATTTTTTGTTTAAAACTTATAAACAGCAGTAATATCAAGGTAATTAATCCGTTTACGATTATTAATTCGTTATCGAAAACATATCCTTTGAATAATGTTTTAGAATTGTTACTTATATATAAGGTAATAAATGGCGAAATTAAACAGATAAAAGGCACTAATTTATCGTGAACTTTTCTTGATTTAAAAAACATTCCGAATGTAAACAAGCCTAATAGCGGACCATAAGTGTACGATGCAATTTTAAATATCATACTTACTACAGATGCATCGTTAATGGCATTAAAAATTACAATAACACCAAACATAATCAAACAGAAAGTTAAATGAACTACTTTTCGAATCTTGACATTTTTTGTTTTTTGAACATTCTCCGGTTTATCCATACCTAAAAAATCAATACAGAAAGAAGTTGTCAAAGCCGTTAAAGCAGAATCGGTTGTAGCGAAAGTAGCAGCGATCAATCCTAATAAAAATACAATTGCAGGCACCAATGCCAAATGATGAAAGGCAATTTCAGGAAACAACAAATCGGTTCTTGGTTTTCCTGTAATTAAATCGGTTGGGACTGAAACTCCGTTAGCATCGGCATAAATATAAAGTAACGCCCCTACTCCCAAGAAAAAGATATTGATCAAAACAAAAATCCCTGTAAACGTAAACATGTTTTTCTGCGCATCTTTAATATTGGCACAACTTAAATTTTTCTGCATTAAATCTTGATCCAACCCAGTCATTGCAATAGTTACGAACATTCCACCCAAAAACTGCTTAATAAAATGAAAACGGCTATCAACAAAATCTTCCCAAAAGAAAATTTTACTGTAACTACTGTTTTTAACGGTTTCAAACGCTTGAATCGCATTTAAATCTAAACTGTAACAAATAAAAATTATGGTTAAAATCACTGAACTTATCAAGAAAAATGTCTGTAAAGTATCAGTAATAATTATGGCTTTTAAGCCTGATTTATAGGTATATGCGTAAATTAATGCGAGTGAAATCAACCCTGTAACTGCAAAGGGAATCCCGAAAGCATCGAACACAAACCGTTGAAAAACAATAACTACCAGGTACAACCTAAAAGCCGAACCAATGGTTCTACTCACCAAAAATATGGCGGCGGCGGTTTTGTAGCTGTAAAACCCTAATCGTTTTTCGAAATATTCGTAGATCGAAACCAAATTCAATCGATAATATAAAGGTAACAGAACGGTTGCCGTGACAATGAAACCGACTGCATTTCCCAAAACAAACTGAAAATACTTAAATTGTTCACCGCTTGGCGCACCAACTTCACCCGGAACAGAAATAAACGTTACACCCGAAAGTGCCGTACCAATCATTCCGAATGCCACCAAATACCATTTTGAGTTTTTATTTGCCGAGAAAAAAGCAGCATTGCTACTGTCTTTACGGCTTACAAAACGCGAAATACCAATTAAGATTCCGAAATAAATGATTAATATGGTTAAAATTACAATGGGAGTCATTTCTTAAAATTTTCTCAAAAATAAATATTTTATTGTAGCCGTATTAAAAAGCAGCATTTAATTTTCAACTAAAATGTATTAATTTTGCAGAATGGATTTTCCTTCGAAATTATTAGAAAACGCAGTGAACGAAATGGCGCAGTTGCCCGGAATTGGTAAACGTACGGCATTACGCCTGGTTTTGCATTTACTACGCCAACCAATTGAACAAACTACCGGCTTAACGACTGCGTTGGATTTGTTGCGAAACGAAATTAAATACTGCAGAAGCTGTTATGCGATATCGGACACTAATTTGTGTGAAATCTGCGAGAAACCGTCGCGCGATCATTCTATAATTTGTGTGGTGGAAGATGTTCGCGATGTAATGGCATTAGAAAACACGCAGCTTTACAAAGGAATTTATCATGTTTTAGGTGGAAAGATCTCTCCAATTGATGGCGTAGGTCCTAACCAATTGAACATTTTACCATTGATTGAAAAAGTAAAAAACGGTGGTGTTACCGAAATCATTTTTGCTTTGAGTTCTACTATGGAAGGCGATACAACCAACTTTTACATTTACAAACAGATTAAAGATTACCAAATTATAACATCGACCATTGCGCGAGGAATTGCAGTTGGCGACGAACTGCAATATGCAGACGAAGTTACTTTAGGCAGAAGCTTGATTCACCGTGTGCCGTTTGAAAGTAGTTTGAAGATCTAGTTTACCATAATCAATATCTTTTACTTGATTTAATATACATATCCAATATTTCAATAGCTTTTGTTTCATACTTTCTTACTTCTTCTAAACTAAAATTAGGATCGTTTGTTTCAACAGAAATCAATTCGTTATCTTTAAAATAAGCAGTTGTTTTGTAAACGTATTTCTTGTTCTCAAGTTCTTTTATATATTTTACAAGTTGATTATCCTTGAAATACAAACTAAAATACAAACCTTCATGTTTTCTTTTATTTAAGTAATTATCTCCATACCAATAATTAAAATATTGATTGTTATTTTTATTCCAAGCAGGATATTCACTAAAACCACCAATAGTTTTTCTAAATAATTTAAATTTCTTTTTGGTAATCAAACCACTTGATTCAACAAATTTCAAGTCCGACTCTAAACTATCTTGTTCATAAGAATAGATATATTTTTCGATTGATTGGATATACGTAACAGAATCTGTTTGAGAATAAGTAGAATTACTCGAAAAAAATAAGCAAAAGCGAAGCACCTGTTATATTGGCCATCAA
>CAMLFV010000243.1 GCA_946479395.1 uncultured Flavobacterium sp.
GAATTATTGTTTTTGTTTTCCATACCTTGTTTTTTTAAATCACTTTGATTACTGTTTTTTTGGTCAGAATCACCGGTATCGGCAGAAGATTTCTGTTTTTGACCTGTAGCTGCTTTATCTTCTTCAACAGGAATAATTGTTGATTCTTGGCTTTTTGAAGGTGCAGTTTTTTCCAAGTTTTTATCTTTTTGATTCATAATAAAAATTTAAAGGTTAGTAAAAAGAGGGAGGTTATCCCCCTTTTATTAACTGTTTCTGCGTCCGCCAAACCCTGAACGAGTTTTTCCAGAAGCTAAACCACCCATGCGCGCAATTCTTGTTCTTTGTGCCTTGCTCATTGATGCAAAACCTCTGTTTGAAGTATCGCCTGAACTGTTTGAAGAATTTCCGCGTCCTGATCCTGAGTTAGATCCGCTACGACCAGAGTTTGAGCTTGATCCTCGTCCTGATCCTGAATTAGATCCGCTACGACCAGAGTTTGAGCTTGACCCGCGACCTGATCCTGAATTAGATCCGCTACGACCAGAGTTTGAGCTTGACCCGCGACCTGATCCTGAATTAGATCCGCTACGACCAGAGTTTGAGCTTGATCCGCGACCTGATCCCGAATTAGATCCACTACCACCAGAGTTTGAACTTGATCCGCGACCTGATCTTGATGAACTTCCTCTACCTGAATTTGAGTTTGATCCGCTACGTGATGAACCAGAACCTGATCCACGACCTGATCTTGAAGAGCTACTTCTGCCTGAACTTGATCCACGACCAGAACGACCTCTTGAAGTGAATCTGCCTTGAGAATCTCTTTCGAAATCATCGTCGTCGTCGTCATCTTCACCATCGTAATCTTCGTCATCATAGTCATTATCGTCGAAATCTTCATCATCAAAATCATCGTCGTCGAAATCATCGTCATCTGATGAATTTCCATGGTTGAAATCGTCTTCAAAATCAGAGAAATCATCATCGTAATCCTCGTCTTCAGAGCCGTCTTCGTAACCGTGTTCGTATCCTAATTGGTAAATTTGTTCATGTAATTCTCTCATATCGTCATGAGAAGATCCTTGCGATTTTCTTGAGTTTGAACCTCTTCTGTTGTTATTTCTTGAATTCATAATAGGTTGGTTTATTAAGTTAATATCTTCACAAGTTGCTAGCGTCTTGTATTGTTTTTAGTACAATAGATATTCCTTAACAGATATGTACCTTTTCAATTATGAAAACATGGAGATTACGATTTATTTCACGCAAAGTATTGTAATGATTAAGCTTGTAAGCAGTTTAATTTATTTTAACATTTTGAAGATTTCCAAGTGCAGTTTAAACGTTTTATTAGGAAAAAAAAATATTTATATTTTAAATAATTCAAAATAAGTTATTTTATTAAAATTTAATCTAATTAAATTAATATAAATTAAAAAATTAACCATTAAAGCACTTTTTGACAACATATACTTTTAAAATAATAAAAATTATCAATTATTTACTATTATTAAATTTACTTTAGAAAAGAAAATTTCCAAGAAAAAAACAATCCCTATATGAACAAATCGTACTCAGAAAGAGGTTTTTTTCTACACTTAATATATAAAACATTGGAAACTTTTTTATTGTTGGTGCATCATAATGAATAAAAAAAGAACTAATTATTCTTAATCTATTCAGTCACAAGGTGTCATACTGCTCATCATTATAATCAAACACGATACGGAACAAGCTCAACAATAGCACAAACATGTTATTTGCAGTACAGAATTTGCTACTGTATAAGCTACAAGTTAAAATATCTCACACTATGAAAAAGGATTTACAATTTGAAAGCCCACCCACGGCGTTTTCTGAAAATGAAATTAGTTCGTTCATGAAAATTACGCCGCAGTACACTACAGATGATTATAAAGGATCTGATAAACTGCTTGATAAAAGAGTTGTTGTTACCGCTAGCGACAATGGAGTTGGTAAAGCTGTATCGATTGCTTTTGCAAAAGAAGGTGCCGATATTATTATGGTTTACAACCATTTAAAGCACGAAAAAGAAGTTAAGAAAACAGTAAAGCTTATTGAGAAACTCGGCAGGAAAGTCTGGTTGTTTAAATCGTGTACTTTTGACGAGTTTAAATGCAAGCGGCTTTTTGAAAACATCTTAAAAAAGGTTCCTAAAATTGATATTCTGGTCAATACTTTTACCATATCAAATAAAAAGGATACCGAAACCGGTCATTACCTGCTGCGAAAAAACGATACGTTGAAAATACAGTCATTGTTCACATTAGGACGTTTAGCACCGGAATATCTTACGCCAAACGGTATCATTATAAATTCGGCAACATTGTGTGCATACGCACAGCCCGACCAGCTGATCTTTTATTCGGCATTAAAAGCAGCCGTGAAAACCTATACACACGAAATGAACCGAATGCTGTCTTTAACCAAAAAAAGTTTACGTATAAACGGTATTACTACCGGTTTTATTTGGTCTGATACTTTACCTGAGGAAATACCAAATTACGAAAACCTACCAACAAACATTAATTCCGTATCACCCATGCATCCTTACGAAGTAGCTCCGCTGTACGTATTTATCGCTTCAAAAGAATCGAAATCTATAGCAGGTGAAACCTTGGATGCGGGAGGAAAAATCTATAAATACTAAAAATGATCATTATGAAAAAAGAAAACAACATCCGTCAATATCCCAATCCGCCATTTCATGAACCAAGGCAAAATCCGCCCGCATCTGAAGATCAAATGGAATTAAAACCAGATCACGGCGAAGATACTTACAAAGGGTACAACAGAATGACTGACAAATGCGTGGTGATTACCGGTGGAGATTCCGGAATTGGTAAAGCCATTGCCATTGCATTTGCACGTGAAGGAGCCGATGTGGTAATATCTTATTTAAACGATATAGAAGATGAAGATGCTAAAGACACCGCAGATTGGGTACGCAAAGCCGGCAGAGAAGCATTGTTATTTAAAGGCGATATTAATAATAAAGCAATATGCCAAGCGTTAATTGAAAGTGCCATAAAAAAATTCAAAAAGATCGATGTCCTTATAAACAACGCAGCCTATCAAATGGGTCGCGAAACGATCGATGAAATAAGTACCGAAGAATGGCAGTTAACCTTTGATACCAATGTACTGGCAATGTTTCATTTATGCCAGTTAAGCATTCCGTTTATGCCAAAAGGTAGCAGCATCATCAATACCACATCGGTAAACGCGTACCAGCCCAACCCTACCCTTTTGCCTTAT
>CAMLFV010000244.1 GCA_946479395.1 uncultured Flavobacterium sp.
ACTTCGTTTAAAAATTTGTAATTTTGTAGTTATTTTACAAAAATGAAAAAAATAGATTTTTCTAAAATCGATCCAAAACAGAATATCATTATAAAGGGAGCGCATCTTCATAATTTAAAAAATTTAGATGTGGTTATTCCTCGAAATAAAATGGTTGTTATAACAGGTTTGTCGGGTTCCGGCAAATCAAGTTTGGCTTTTGACACCTTGTATGCCGAAGGACAACGTCGTTATGTTGAAAGTTTGTCATCGTACGCACGTCAGTTTTTAGGCAGAATCAACAAACCAAAAGTCGAATATATTAAAGGTATTGCGCCGGCTGTTGCTATCGAGCAAAAAGTTAACACAACCAATGCGCGTTCAACCGTTGGTACATCTACAGAAATTTACGATTACTTAAAATTATTGTATGCCCGTATTGGTAAAACTTTTTCGCCGGTTTCTGGTAACGAAGTTAAAAAACATACGGTAACCGATGTTATTGATACCGTAAAAACGTTCGATGAAGAATCTAAATGGTTATTGCTTGCACCTGTTTACGAAATTAAGGAGCGATCTATCATAGATCAGTTAAAAATTGCGTTGCAACAAGGTTTTGCCCGATTGTTTTATAAGAATGAAACCAAAAGGATTGATGAATTTGTTGAAGAATTTGCATCTAAAAAAATAAAAGCAGAAGATATTCAGTTGATTATTGACCGTTTGGTTGTTCGTCATGAAGAAGATTTTTATAATCGATTGTCTGATGCTGTTGATACGGCGTTTTTCGAAGGAAAAGGCGTTTTGCATTTGTATGAATTAGGTACGGGAAATCAGTTAGAATTTAACAGTAAATTTGAATTAGATGGAATCACCTTTTTAGAACCTAATATTCATTTGTTCAGTTTTAACAATCCGTACGGTGCCTGCCCAAAATGCGATGGTTTTGGAACAACCATTGGTATCGACGAAGATTTGGTTATTCCAAACACCGCTTTATCGGTTTACGAAAACGCTGTCTATCCTTGGCGTGGCGAAAGTATGTCGTGGTACCGCGATCAGTTGGTTAACAATTCGCATAAGTTCGATTTTCCTATTCACAAACCTTTCTACGAATTAACACCCGAGCAAAAACAATTAGTTTGGGAAGGAAATTCATACTTTACTGGACTTAATTATTTCTTTAAAGATCTTGAAGCAAATAATTACAAAATACAAAATCGTGTTTTATTGTCACGCTATCGAGGTAAAACCAAATGTAATGCATGCAATGGTAAGCGTTTGCGACCAGAAGCGAATTATGTAAAAGTTGCCGATAAAACCATTTCAGATTTGGTTGATTTACCGATTAACGAACTGCGTGATTTCTTTAAAACCATTCAGTTAAACGAATTTGAAACCACAGTTGCCAAAAGATTATTATTGGAAATTAACAACCGTTTGCAGTTTTTAAGCGATGTTGGGTTAGATTATTTGACCATAAACCGTAGGTCTTCTACCCTTTCGGGCGGTGAATCGCAACGTATCAATCTGGCAACATCGTTAGGTAGTAGTTTGGTTGGATCTATGTATATTTTAGACGAACCAAGTATTGGTCTGCATTCGCGCGATTCTGAAAAATTAATCGAGGTATTGAAAAATCTTCGCGATTTAGGAAACACCGTGATTATTGTAGAACACGACGAAGATGTAATGAAAGCTGCTGATGAAATTATTGATATTGGTCCGGAAGCCGGAGTTTTAGGCGGAAAATTAATGGCACAGGGAACTTTTAAGGAGATTTTAAAAGCCGATACATTAACAGCAAAATATTTAAACGGCGATTTAGAAATTAAAGTTCCTAAAAAACGCAGACCGGTAAAAAATTATATCGAAGTAAAAGGTGCGCGCGAAAACAACCTTAAAAACATAGATGTTGTTTTTCCGTTAGATTGCTTAACAATGGTTAGCGGAGTTTCGGGCAGTGGAAAATCAACCTTGGTTAAGAAAATTCTGTATCCGGCATTAGAAAAGCATTTAACAGGAGCCAGTGAAAAACCGGGTCAGTTTAATGAAATCACCGGATCTTTCTCGCACATTAAACACATTGAATACGTAGATCAAAACCCAATTGGGAAAAGTTCAAGATCTAACCCTATATCTTACATAAAAGCGTACGACGATATTCGTGACTTGTTTGCAAAACAACAACTTTCTAAAATGCGAAATTACCAGCCAAAGCATTTCTCATTTAATGTAGAAGGTGGTCGTTGCGAAGTTTGTAAAGGCGATGGCGTGGTTACCATTGAAATGCAGTTTATGGCAGATGTGCATTTAGAATGTGAAACCTGCAAAGGTAAACGCTTTAAAAAGGAAATTTTAGAAGTAAATTTTGAAGGCAAGAATATTTTTGATGTTTTGAATTTAACTGTTGATGAATCAATGGAGTTTTTCACAAAACATAAACAAGATAAAATTGCACAGAAAATTCAGCCGTTGCAAGATGTCGGTTTAGGATACGTAGCATTGGGTCAATCATCTTCTACCCTATCTGGTGGTGAAGCACAACGTGTAAAACTGGCAACATTTCTGGGTAAAGGCGCTGTAAAAGAACGAGCCTTGTTTATTTTTGACGAACCTACAACCGGTTTGCATTTTCATGATATTCAAAAATTATTGCAATCTTTTCAAGCATTGATTGAAAAAGGACATTCCATTATTGTGATAGAACATAATTTAGACATGATAAAATGTGCCGATTACGTTATTGACATTGGTTCCGATGGTGGTAAAAATGGTGGAAACGTAGTTGCAACAGGAACTCCCGAAGAAATCGTTAAAAACAAAAAATCAATTACAGGTTTGTATTTAAAAGAAAAACTAAAGTAAATTATGAATGTCAGTTTTTAGTTATAATGCAATAATCTTGTCATTCCGAAGGAATCTAAACTACTTTATTTTCAATATGTTGAGATTCCTTCGGAATGACAAACAAACTATTAAAACCTAAGTTATTATTGATTACGGACATTCGTAAAATAAAACAAAAGCGTTTCAAATTTGAAACGCTTTATTTATTTTATTCTTACAATATACTGCATTACAATAATACGTTATACAGAAAAATATAACCTATTTCTTAACCATCTTTTTAACGGCTGTACCTTGCGCTGTTTGTAAATGCAACATATACGTACCGCTTGCCAAATTTTCTACATTTAACTGTATTTGGGTTTCGCTGTTATAATTTTGAGTACTTAATTGCTTGCCTGTAATATCGTAAACCG
>CAMLFV010000245.1 GCA_946479395.1 uncultured Flavobacterium sp.
TTTTGTAAAATTAATTGCTTGATTACTTGTTTTTATCTTAGAATGCTCACTGACCGTGTAGATGTTTGGCTGAAGCCGGGTTTACTTTAATTATTGCACTCCGATGGAGTGCTTAATCATAATTAATTTAACCACAAATTGCACAGATTTTCAAGGATTTTGCTTTACGCTATACTGCTCTATACTGTAATACAAATTACACTATACAAAAAAAGATTTGGCTAAAGCCGATTCTAATTTATAAAATCCCTCGAACTAAAGTTCGAGGCAATTAATCTAAAAGAACTTGAAACACACAACCTTGAAACATTTAACCACAGATTTAATGATCATCACAGACTTATAATAAATTGTCAACTTCTCTATTTCGGTTTAAATAATTAAAAAAACTGAATCCGATAAAATATCGAACTCAGTTTTACACTAATTTTTAACTTTTCCATTTTTTTGATGCAATCTAAATTGAACAGCTTTTTTTTACATAAACTTTCCTAATATCCAATACAAAATTATAAACACAATAATGGTTCCAAAACAGCCAAAACCAGCTTTCTTTGCTCCCCAGCCTGCTAATAGGGCTCTTAATAAATCTTTCATAACTTAAATTTTTATTTAAATTTATGAAAATATTTATTTTGATTCAAACTTTTTTACTTCGTTCCAATAAACATCTAATTCTTTTAAAGGTAAGTCGCCAATTATTTTAAGATCTTGCTTTATTAATTCTTCCATCTTGGTAAATCGGTTAATGAATTTCTGATTGGTTTTATTCAATGCTTCTTCGGGATTTATGTTACAAAAACGAGCGTAATTAATCAATGCAAACAATACATCGCCGAATTCCTGTTCTTGTTTTTCGAAATTGTTATTGGCAACTTCAACCTTAAATTCATCTAACTCTTCTTCAACCTTTGCCCAAACATCCTCTTTATTATCCCAATCGAACCCTACTCCTTTTACCTTATCCTGAATACGATAAGCTTTAATAATTGCCGGAAGTGATTTTGGCACACCGCTTAAAACAGATTTGTTACCTTCTTTCAACTTAAGCTTTTCCCAATTTTCCAGAACAGCCTTTTCATTTTCTGCAACGGCTTCGCCATAAATATGCGGATGTCTGCTGATTAATTTTTCGCTGATTCCTTTACATACAGCTTCAATATCGAACAAATTGGTTTCACTGCCAATTTTGGAATAAAAAACAATATGAAGCAAAAGATCGCCTAATTCCTTTTTAATTTCGGCGGTATCGTTATCTGAAATGGCATCGTTCAATTCATAAACTTCTTCTATCGTCAAATGCTTTAACGATTGAAAGGTTTGTTTTTGATCCCACGGACATTTCTCACGCAAAGTGTCCATTATATCTAACAATTCTTCGAATGCTTTTAACTGTTGTGCTCTGTTATTCATACTAAAACGGTGTAAAAAAACCGGCAAAATAGCCGGTTTAATATTATTCTTTATCTTCTGTTTTCTTTTTTGTTGCGCGCTTTGCTTTTGGTTTTTCTTCAACAACTTCTGCTTCTACGGTTTCCTGTTCTTCTGTATTATTGTTGATTGTAACTGTACCTGTTGTTGTAACTGCCGGTGCCGTTAAAGCTGCAATGTAGTTAGCCTGCTGCAAAATGTTATACCAGTTTAATACTTTTTTAATGTCTGATACATACACACGGTCGCGATCAAAATCAGGTACTACTTCACCGAAATAAGCTAATAAATCGTTGTTTGTTGCTTTGTGGTCTAAAGCTGGTCCGTTGTTTTCTTTTGTTGCAATTTTAGCAAAAACTTCGAATAATTTTAATTCGCCAGTTTCTGTATAGATCGAAATTTCTGATAACAAGCTTACATTGCTACGTAAACCAACTGTTAATCTTTTTCCGTCAATTAATGATTCTGCAATAAATCCTGATCTTGTTTGGATTTTCAATTCGTATAATCCTGGTTTTCCAGATATAGCTAAAACTTTCTCTACGCTCATTATTTTATTTTTTTCAAGGTCACAAATATCATAATTTGAATTTAATATCCAAAATTATCTACCTTTTTTGTTGATAAATTTCATTTTATAATCGGGAAAAACTTTCCCTTCCATAATATTCTGTAATCGTTTACTGTTTAATTTCTTTTTTAATGTAGAAATTTTATCGGTGAACAACACACCTTCTATATGGTCGTACTCATGCTGAATTACGCGTGCTGCATATCCTGAAAATTCCTTCACCTGTTTTTCAAAATTTTCGTCGTAATATTCAATGGTAATATTCGGTTTACGGTACACATCTTCACGAACACCCGGAATACTTAAACATCCTTCGTTAAAAGACCACTCCTCGCCTTCCTCCTTCAAAATTTTTGCATTAATAAAGGTACAACTGAAATTCGACAAAAAATCGCGTTCGCTTTTAGAAAGATCTTCATCTTCGCCAAACGGTTTGGTATCTACAACAAATAAACGAATGGGTAAACCTATCTGCGGGGCTGCCAAACCTACACCATAAGCATTATCCATAGTATCGTACATATTGTTAATAAGCTCTTTTAACTGCGGATAATCTTTAGAAATTTCTTCGCATTCTTTACGTAAAACCGGATCGCCGTAACCTACAATAGGTAAAATCATTGTTTCGTATTTTAAATATTCTGCAAATTTACAAAATATAGTAAAATTTACCGCTAATTAATTAACTTTAATGTTTGTATAAGTTCACTTTTTATTTAATGATCTTTTTAAAATGTTCGATAAATTATTTTTGAAATTTGGTGATAATCAGTTTTATAACGCAATTAAAATTACGTTTACTGCCATTGTTGCCTTTTTTATTTTTTACAGTTCTGCCGATTTTACCGCTGCTTTTACTGTTACTTTAGGTGCTTTGTTGTGTGCACCAATTGATATATCGAGCAATTTTAAGCATAAAATTATAGGTTTGCTGCTGGTTTCGTTCTTAATTCCAATCATTTCATTTTCGTTAACCTACACCTACCCCTACTTTTTTATTTTTGCACCGCTTTTTTGTTTGCTTGTTTTTTTATCGGCTTTTATATCGCTTTTTGGTCACAGAGCCAATTTGTTGTCGTTTACTTTGTTGTTAACGATCAGCTTGTCTTTTATTCATCACGATAAAACTTAAATTATGTTACAAAAATGTGCCAAATTATTGTTAGGTGGATTTTTTTATACAATGATATATATCGTT
>CAMLFV010000246.1 GCA_946479395.1 uncultured Flavobacterium sp.
ATATTATTTAATAAATTTTAACTAAAATAAATTTGCAAATAAACACAGTTCATCCTGAAAGCAACAAAGTGAAATGAAGAATCTAACAATATTGATGATCCCTCCTTATGTCGGAATGACAACGTGATCTTTACTTTTGATAAACCTTTATGGTAAAGTCTAATTTATTTTTTTCGTCGGATTTATGAAATTCTTCTGAAATCATTTTCCAATCAGATGCTATTTCAGGAAAAAACGCATCAGCATCTTCAAACATAGCATTTACGTGTGTAATTACCAATTCGTTCGCAATACTGATTGTTTCCTTATAAATTTCGCCACCGCCAATTACATAAACAATTTCCTGGTTTTGCTGTTGAGCAAATTCCAAAGCATCATTTACCGAAGCAAATGCAAAACAATTATCGGGAACATTGTAATTTTTCTGTCTGGTAATAATTAAATGTGTACGATTTGGCAAAGGTTTAGGAAACGATTCAAACGTTTTACGACCCATTAAAATAAAATGACCGCTTGTTGTGTTTTTAAAATGCTTAAAATCTGCAGGTAAATGCCACAGCAAATCGTTATCTTTTCCTATTGCGTTATTTTGTGCAATTGCTGCTACTAAACTTATTTTCATGTGTCTGATTGATTAAGATATATCAATTATAATTTAAATGTTCTCGATACAAAATTCTTTCAGAATTTCACTCGAACTGACGTTTTTGCAATTGAAATTAATAATATCTATACAGAAACCTGACCTTTAATTGCCGGATGTGGATTGTAATCAACTAACGTAAAATCTTCAAACTTAAAATCGAAAATATCTTTTATTTCCGGATTTAATATCATTTTTGGCAAAGGACGCGGTTCTCTTGACAACTGCAATTCTACCTGTTCAAAATGATTGTTGTAGATGTGTGCATCTCCAAACGTATGAATAAAATCGCCATAACCTAAACCGCAAACTTGTGCAACCATCATAGTAAACAACGCATACGATGCAATATTGAACGGAACGCCCAAAAAGATGTCTGCCGAACGCTGATACAGTTGGCACGATAATTTACCATCGGCAACATAAAACTGAAAAAAAGCATGACACGGAGGCAAAGCTGCTTTTCCGTTGGCAACATTTTCTTCAAAAGAAACAGATGTATCGGGCAAAACCGAAGGATTCCAGGCCGAAATTAACATTCTTCGACTGTTTGGATTTGTCTTTAAGGTTTCTATTAATTCTTTAATCTGATCTATTTCTTCGCCGTTCCAATTACGCCACTGATAACCGTAAATTGGACCTAAATCGCCATTTTCATTTGCCCATTCGTCCCAAATTCGAACTCCGTTTTCTTTTAAATAACCTATATTGGTATCGCCTTTTAAAAACCAAAGCAATTCGTGAATGATTGATTTTAAATGGACTTTTTTGGTGGTAACCATAGGAAAACCTTCGGCTAAATCAAAACGCATCTGGTAACCAAAAACACTTTTGGTTCCGGTACCTGTTCTGTCGCCTTTTTGAACACCTTCTTTTAAAACGTGTTTAACTAAATCTAAATACTGTTTCATTTTTTAAAGGTTTCTTTTTGATAGCTCGTCACGTAAACGAGCCGCTTTTTCATAATCTTCGTTCAACACTGCCAGTTCTAACATATCGTTTAGTTCTTGAAGCGAATAATCAGCAAATTCATTGCCTTTTTCAGTAGGAGCAATATTCAGGAATTCATCAATAACATCACTTAATTCTTCATCATTAGTATCGTCGTCTGCATCAAAATCGTCGTCATCGTCATCATAATCCTCATCTTTTGCATCGGCTTCTTCTTGTTCGCGAAGGTAAATACCTGCTTTATCTAATATATTCTGATAGGTAAAAATAGGCGCATCAAAACGCAATGCCAATGAAATAGCATCAGAAGTGCGCGCATCGATAATTTCCTCGATACCGTCGCGTTCACAAATAATGCTTGAAAAGAAAACGCCATCAACCAATTTATGAATGATTACCTGTTTTACAACGATATCAAACCGGTCGCAAAAAGTTTTAAACAAATCGTGCGTTAACGGACGTGGCGGCTTTAAATCTTCTTCAATAGCAATGGCAATGGCTTGTGCTTCAAACGCACCGATTACAATTGGCAGTTTACGCTCGCCATCTACTTCATTCAAAATCAAAGCATAAGCTCCATTTTGGGTATGACTGTATGAAATTCCTTTTATTGTTAATTTTACTAAACTCATAGTGATAAAAATAGCCAAAAAAGGCTATTAAACAAAGATAGTATCTTTTAAATTTAATAGCCTTTATTTAGAAAATAATTTTGTTTGCTTTGGTTACTTGTATTAAATTAAAAATGAATTAGGTAAATCGCGACTACCGTGAAGTACTCTGATAATTCTTATATGATCATTATGAATTCTGTAGAAAATTATGTGATTATCTTTCGGAAAACTATATAAACCTTCTTTAATCTCGTTTCTACTTCTACCAGAAAAAGGATTTTTAAACAGAAAATAAAAAATGCCTTCGATTTCTAAAAGATATTTCTCTGCCTGATTAAAACCAAATTCTTCACAAGTATAATCGAATATTTCCTCTAAATCAGTATCTGCTTTTTCCGATAAAACATAAAATCTATCATACATTTAAGATTTTTCTTTTTTTGCCTGAATAATATCTTTTATATTTCGAGAACTTGATGCGCCAGACCAGCCTTTATCTATCTCATTCTTAAGTTCATTTAACACTCGAACTCGATAAATTTCATGCAAACGCAATGCATCACGAACAACTTCGCTAGCATTTTGAAAATCTCCTGATGTTACTTGTTCTGCAATATAATCTTGTTGCTTTTTTGTAAAACTGATGTTCATGATTGAGCTATTTATACTACTTCAAATTTAATAATAATATCCATATTTAGCAAATTTAGACACAAGACAAAATTAATATTTAAAAAATACAGCCGTAAAAAATACGACTGTTTAGAATATAATATTAAAGCTAATATTAGTTGTTATTCGCTTTGAATTCTTTTAACTTTTTAGTTAATTCAGGAACAATTTGGAATGCATCGCCAACAATTCCATAATCAGCCACTTTAAAGAAAGGTGCTTCTGGATCAGAATTGATAACCACTTTTACTTTAGAAGCATTGATACCCGCAATGTGCTGAATTGCACCAGAAATACCAACTGCAATGTATAA
>CAMLFV010000247.1 GCA_946479395.1 uncultured Flavobacterium sp.
TCCGCCCTTTACAACCTGCAATTCAATTTGAGCTTTTTTATCGCATTTCTTAACAGCATTTACAATTTTCTGCGATTCAGACAATGGTACAATAAAATCTTTATCGCCATGAATTACTTTAATTGGAACTTGAGCCAAATTGCACGCGTCACCAACATCGCCACCGCCACAAATCGAAATCGCTGCTGCTACCCTATTTGGATATTCGCCAACATATTTCATTGTTCCGTACGATCCCAAACTCATTCCAGTTACATAAACTCGGTCTTCATCAATACCGTAGGTTTTAATCATGTAGCTGACAATTTCATCAACCTTATCGGCATTCCAAGGTCCAGATGGTAATTGTGGTGCAACCAAATAAGCAGGAATGTCCAATCCCTTTTCAACTCCTTTTAAAGCACCGTAACGCTTTACGCGATCTATATTTGTGCCCGACAAACTTTTACCGTGCAAAAACACAATTAATGGCATTTTATCTGCAGGTTGGCTTGGTTCGTTCAGCCAGAAATTATAAGTTGTTTTGTTTAAAACAGCCTTTGGCTGGGCAAATATATTGATGCTTAAAAATAAAAATACGACTTTAAAAATGGTTTTCATTGACAATTTTTAAAGCAAATATAGCATTATTTATCCTAAACGGAATGAGGTCATTGACAAGGATCCGCCAACATATTCATCGTTAAAAATAGAAACATCGTCTTTATTGTTCATTAAAGCCAACGCGTACAACATAGGATAATAATGATCAGGCGTAGGAATTGCAAGCCTTGCAGCTTCACCCAATCGATCGTAATCAATTAAATCTTTATGATCTTTTGAAAGGATTTTCTTTTTAAACGTTTCATTCAAACTTTTTGCCCAGTCAAAACCAAAACCGGGTTCTGCCATATTATTCCAATCAATCATTCGTAAATTGTGAATCATATTTCCACTGCCAATTACCAACACGCCACGTTTACGTAAATTATATAATTCTTTAGCTAAATTGTAATGATACGCCGCTGGTTTATTATAATCGATACTCAACTGCAAAACAGGAACGTTGGCATCGGGAAACATGTGCCGAACCACCGTCCAAGTTCCATGATCCAATCCCCAATCGTGATCCAAACCAACATTGGTTGATGTGATTAATTTCGCAGTTTCTTCTGCTAAAAACGGACTTCCAGGAGCGGGATATTGAACATTGAACAATTCTTGAGGAAATCCGCCAAAATCGTGAATTGTTTTAGGTTCACTCATTGCTGTAACCAGCGTTCCTGTTGTTAGCCAATGTGCAGAAACCACCAAAACGGCACAAGGTAAATCAATAGTTTTACCAATTTCTTGCCACTTTTTAGAGAATATATTTTGTTCAATTCCGTTCATTGGCGATCCATGACCTATAAAAAAAACAGGCTGCAATTTTTCGCGTACTTTGAACTGATCCGTATAATTTTTAAAATTGTGCATAAATAACATTTATCTTATACAAATTTCGATACTTCTTTCAATTATATTCTTAATTTAGATTAATATGTTACCAATAAAAATCAGATTTAATTTAATGAAGAAATTTTATATTATTACCATACTTTTTGTTTCGAATTTAATTACGGCACAACAATTCACTAACGAAATTACCATTGTACAGAATGAAGTAAGTAAAACCACTACAAAGGAAAATGATCGGATTAATTTAAAGAAACAACCGTTTACAATTCAGTTTCAAAGCAAATTTCACAATTCAATAAGAGAAAATTTTAACGGATTAAAGGCAACTATTGTCAAAAACGAAGCTGATTTACCAGTTATTGAAGAAGGAAATCCCATAAATTTGATTCCATTTTTTGAAGAAGTTTCTGTGGTATTGCCAGATAGCGACGGTTTTTATTCTACAGTAGTTATTAGCGATTATGTACATCACTATTTATTTTACGAAAACGATACAAACAAAAGTATTCAACTGATTTCTAAGAAGAACGAAATTGGTTTGTTTGAATGGACTGTTGATCGATTTTATTTAGATGGAAAAGAATTTCCTATTGAGAGCCTGAAAGAAAACAAGCTCACTTTTATTCTTTTAAACGATTTTAATTCCAACAAAATAATTGATGCTGACGAATTACGAATTTTAAGAATTCAATTTGACTAATTTTATAATTTACGGAGCCAAACGTTCTATTTTCCAATCACCAGATTCTAATAAAGTGTAGCGGATTCGGTCGTGTAAACGATTTGCACGTCCCTGCCAAAATTCAATTGATATTGGTTTTACTAAAATGCCACCCCAATTTTCTGGTTTTGGAACTTCGGCATTTTGATATTCAGCTTCTAAACTCTTTAATTTTTCATCTAAAAATTCTCTATTCGGAATAACTGTACTTTGTGGCGAAACAACTGTTCCGATCTGACTTCCTTTTGGTCGTGAATGAAAATATCCTTCAGAATAAGCTTCGGTTTGCTTTTCTGCAATTCCTTTAATAATTACCTGACGTTCTACTGATGGCCAGAAAAAAGACAAACAAACCTGCGGGTTTTGCAACAACGCTTTTCCTTTTTCAGAATCGTAATTAGTAACAAAAGTAAATCCGTATTCATCGTACTTTTTAAGCAAAACAATGCGCGATTTTGGAAATCCGTCCAATCCAATCGTTGAAACAGTCATGGCATTCACCTCTTCTACTCCACCAAATTCTTCGGTTTCGTAAAACCATTTCTGAAACTGCATCATTGGGTTTTCATCAATCATTGATTCCAACAATTCGCTTTTTTCGTACGATTTTCTATAATTACTTAAATCACTCATCATTTCTAAAATTTAAAAACCAAACCATCGTCTGCTAAAAAAGTAGGTTCAAACACGGTATCGGCTTCTTTTTTAAACAAATTAATATCAGAATATCTTGTGGAATAATGTCCTAAAATTAAATTTTTAACATTGGCTTTCTTAGCAATAGTTGCCGCCTGAATAGCAGTTGAATGCCCCGTTGGAATACATTTTTCAATATCCTGTTCCAAAAAAGTACTTTCATGATACAGAACATCAACGTTTTCAATCAGCGGAATAATTTCTTCATTGTAAACCGTATCCGAACAAAAATCATACTATTTTTTTGTCAACATATAAAAAGTTAAGTTTACGTTTTTAATAACTCT
>CAMLFV010000248.1 GCA_946479395.1 uncultured Flavobacterium sp.
TATCAAATTCTGTATCGCCGTTTGTAAAGTTAATCTTTGCAGTAGTATCAGGCACGTGGCTGATGCAAACTAATATTTTCATCTATTTTACGTTTTTTAGATTAATTCTTAATTAGCTACGAAGATAAAAAAAATTTCAAATAACAATACTATGCGTGCATATAAATTATTTCTTAAAATTTTAATCCTACTATCTAATCTTCTTTTGAATAGGTTATCTTTACTATACTCAAAAATGAGTTTTTTATTAGAGAATTAAGATTAACTATGAAAAAGACCTATTATTTACTATTGACTTTAATGGTTCTCGCTTGCAGCAAAAAAGCAGACGAAACTAAAACCGCAACAATTTCTTCGACAGAAAATAACAAAACAGTTGAGAATACTAACGATGTTGATTTATCTGCAGAAGAAGACCAACTATTAAAAATTTATAATGATATTTCCAACGCAATGGGAAATGTGCGAAACGACAGTTTGCTTGCGGTAAGCAGTAAGCGCTTTACAGATTCGCTAACCTATCTAATTAAGAACAACAACAGCACATTGAATTATCCGTTTGAAAAATTGCAGAAAGAAAACGCTGTGAAAATGGAAACATCTGCCGATAAAAAACTCCGAGTTTACAGTTGGGATAATAATTCGGGCGGAACCATGCGTTTTTTTAATCAGATTTATCAGTTTGATGCCAATGGAAATATAATGGTAAATGAAAGTTTGGCATCAAACGATTCGCAAGCTTATTTTTCGAAGATTTATACCGTTCAAAACAAAAACAACGAAAGTATTTATCTGGTAATTTCAAACAGTATTCTTTCAAGTAAATACTCTGCTCAACATATAAATGCTTATAAAATTGGTGCTGAAAATTTACAGAGTACCGCCGTTTTTAAAACTAAAACCAACACATTAGATAAAATTTCGGTAGAATACGATTTCTTTAGTGTAGTTGACAGACCTGAACGTCCAGTTGAATTAATTACTTTTGAAAACAACACGCTGAAAATTACTTTGGTTGACGATAAACAAAATGTTACCAGCAAAAATTTAATTTACGAATGGAACGGCGATATGTTTTTATATAAAGGTGTGAAATAATGAAAATAGAAAATGCTATTGTTACCGATATTTTCGATGTTTTTAATGGAACAATAAATAGTAACGCACAAAATGCACTAAAGCGCACCATTAGCAATAAATTGGAGAGTGTTGCTGCTATAAAAAATCAACAGCAAATCATAAAATGTTTTATTGATAATTTTAATTTGTTTACAAATTACCACTATCCTATTTTACATTACCGCGAAGTTTTTTTTATGATCGAGCAATCAAACTTCGGATCAATTTTAGATCAGCAAAAACCTTTAAAGGCTCTTAAAAGTAATGAAAATAGGTTTCAAACAATAAAGGGCAAAACAGCGCAACTAATAATTTTTCTACATTATTATTACACAACTTATTTAAAGGATTTTAATTGTGATGATTTTCCTAATGATTACAAAAATCAATATAATGAGTTTATTGAGTATTTTAAATCATATAATTTAGATTTTTATCAAGATAAAATTCGAGCTAAAAGTCTGAATGCAGATGATGTTTTAGTAATCATTCAAATATTTCAAGAACATTATAAAGAAGGAAAACAATTTCCTTTTATAGATTTCTTTGCCCAGTTTGAAGCTTATATATCAATAGCAAAACAAACTTTAAAACATAATTTTCAGTTTCCAGATATTATTAAAAACGACATTATACTAACCGATTTTTATCACCCAAAACTTAAAAACGCTATTACAAATTCTTTTAATAATTCTAACGGAGTTTTATTGTTAACAGGTGCAAATATGGCGGGAAAATCAACCTTTCTAAAAAGTCTGGGGATGTGTGTTTACTTAGCACATTTAGGCTTTCCAATTCCTGCAAAAGAAGCTAAAATTCCTTTTTATAACGAAATCTATATTTTTATAAATAACAACGACGACTTAAGTAGCGGATACAGTTATTTTATGCAGGAAGTTTTAAATTTAAAAGAAGTTGTTTTAAAATGTAATGATCACAAAACATGTTTTGCTTTGTTTGATGAATTGTTTAAAGGAACGAATTTTGAAGATGCGTTAGAAATTTCGACAACCACATTAAACGGATTGATTAAATTTCAAAATTCATTCTTTGCAATTTCAAGTCATATTCATCAGTTAAAAGATCGTATAAGTAATAAAAACAATATTTACACTTATTATTTAGAATGTTTAGTTGATAATGGATCTCCACATTTTACGTATCAACTTAAAAAAGGATTTTCTGATTTAAAACTCGGGAAAATAATTTTCGAAAATGAAAAATTAATTGAATTACTTCTATAAAAAATCAATAACATTTTTTTATTCATAAAAATAAAGGCTAACAAATAATAATTTTATATTTTTGTGCACCTATCAATAATGATATTATGAAAACAATTCAATTTAGAGAGGCTATTTGCGAAGCAATGAGCGAAGAAATGCGCCGCGACGATAAAATATATTTAATGGGTGAAGAAGTTGCCGAATACAACGGAGCTTACAAAGCCAGTAAAGGAATGTTAGACGAATTTGGTGCAAAACGTGTAATTGACACGCCAATTGCCGAATTAGGTTTTGCAGGTATTGCAGTAGGTTCAGCAATGAACGGTTTACGCCCTATTGTAGAATTTATGACGTTTAACTTCTCTTTAGTTGGTATCGATCAAATCATTAACAACGCAGCAAAAATGCGTCAAATGAGTGGTGGTCAATTCACAATGCCAATTGTTTTCCGCGGACCTACAGCATCTGCAGGACAATTAGCTGCAACGCACTCTCAAGCTTTTGAAAACTGGTTTGCAAATACTCCAGGTTTAAAAGTGGTAGTTCCATCTAACCCTTACGATGCAAAAGGATTATTAAAATCGGCTATACGTGATAATGATCCGGTAATTTTCATGGAATCGGAGCAAATGTATGGCGATAAAGGCGAAGTGCCTGAAGGTGAATACACTATTCCGTTAGGAGTTGCTGATATAAAACGCGAAGGTACCGATGTTACCATTGCATCTTTCGGTAAAATCATCAAAGAAGCTTACATTGCTGCCGATGAATTGGCCAAAGAAGGAATC
>CAMLFV010000249.1 GCA_946479395.1 uncultured Flavobacterium sp.
GGCTATTGGTCTAGAAGAATAAATCAAAAAGACCGTATTGTCTATCGTGTAGAAGAAGAAATTGTGATGGTTTATGTGGTTTCTGCAATGGGACACTACCATGATAAATAATAAAACCACCGAAATTGGTGGTTTTAATTTTTATTTTTTAGCTTCGGTTTTCTTAACCTCTTCTTTTTTAGTTTCTTCTTTTACTTCAACTTTTTTACCGGTTTTTTCTTCGTATTGTTTGTGTAAAAGTGCTAATATTTCTTTAGTTAAATTATATTCTTCTTTTCCGTATAAAACCGATGCTGCATCACCTGTTCCGTAAATATAATCGTAACCTTTTTCTTTACCGTAATCTTTAATAAATTTCTTCATTCTAGAAACCATAGAATCACGTTCTACAGCACTTTCCTCTTGAAATTTTTGCATGTAATTTTGCTCTTTCTGAGTTAAAGTTTGCTGACGGCGTTCTAATTCTGCCTGACGGTTTTGTGCCCACTCCATTCCTTTAGATTGTGCATTTTTTTGAAGATCTAATACATCGTTCTGAAATCTCTTAGCATCGGCATCTAACTCATTCTTCATTTTATCAGACATTGTTTTAAACTTCGCCTCGAAATCTTTGAATTCCTGATATTCTTTCATTAATTCTTCCGTATCGATATAAGCTGTTTTAAAACCTGCTGCAGTAGAACTAGTTTTTCCGGCATTAGCATTTGTCGCTGTTTCTTTATTACAAGCAATAACACTTAATGCTACAACAGCCAACATCATTATTTTTTTCATATTATTATTTATTTAATATTAATGTTATATGGAATCGCTTTTATTAATTGGCATTCGATAAGCAAATTTTTATTGCGATTTCATAAAAATGAATTTTTAATTTAAAATTTAAATTTCAACAAAAGTATTTAAAATTATCCAATTTGATCAGTTATAAGAAATTTATATACTTTTTTATATTTTTATAGAATCTGTTTATAAAATTGATACTTAAAATTTTCGATTTAAGACACTTTTACAAAATTTGAATACAAAGACACATTTTTATATTCAATCTTTAAAACAAACCTATTTAAAATTATTTTTTTAGAATATAAATATGCGAAGAATACTCTTTTGAGAAAATTCCTTTGATATTTGAAACTAATCCAACGTAAGATGCCTTTAAAATATTCTTTGAACCGGTTTTATACTCTTCTGATAAAAGGGAAACATAAAAACTATCAAAATACATAGGTTTGATATGTATCAGTTTAAAATTATTTTCTTCAGCTAGTTTTTTGACAGATTGTTTACTGAAATGCCAAAGATGTCTAGGTACATCCCAAGCTGCCCAATATTCTTTGTAATGATGAGCATCAAAAGATTTAAAATTTGGAACAGCAATTATTAAAGTTCCATTTTCTTTTAAATGATTTTTAAAAAAACTGAAATATTCATTTAAATTGGTAACATGTTCTAATACGTGCCAAAGTGTTATCACATCATATTTTGATTCATCTAAATCTTTAATAGAGTTATATACATTAATATTTTTAGATGAACTTATTATTGCTGCATCATAATTAGGTTCTACACCTATTCCGTTTACCTGAAATTTATTTATTCCGTATTTTAAAAAATCTCCTGTTCCACAACCAATATCTAAAACTGAAATTGAATTACTGTTAGTATGATTTTTAA
The DNA here is from genome assembly GCA_946479395.1 of uncultured Flavobacterium sp. Next base: position 1,678 of record CAMLFV010000249.1, read on the forward strand.
TTAATTTCCATTTTTGATTGATCGTATAATTTTTTACCAACTGATAAACTTTCTCAAACCAATTACGTTTAGCATCGGTATGAGAAATATAATTTTCACTTTTATAATAATGATCTAATCTATCAAACGAAGTAAATTTGGTTTGATACATTTCATATTTATCATCGTAGATCAGTTCAAAATATTCTTTTGTTATACTGTAATCTTTAATGGTTTTATTTTTCATAGTGCGAATATATAAAACAAAAAACTCCTTTGCAAAGGAGTTTTGTTTCACGTGGAACATAAATTTATCTTCCCATGTGTATTAATAAAATGGATATATCAGACGGAGCTACTCCACTAATTCGTGATGCTTGAGAAATAGTAATAGGACGAATCTTTTTTAATTTTTCTTTCGCTTCAAACGACATTGATTTTATCTTATCATAATCGAAGTTTTCAGGAATAATTAAATCTTCTAATCTGTTTAATTTATCTGCATTGTTTTTTTCTTTTTCGATATAACCAGAATACTTCACTTGAATAATTGCTTGTGAAATAATTTCTTCGTCTAAATTATTTTCTTCAATATAAGCCTTAACTTTATTGAACTGCAAAATATCATTATCTTCTAATTGCGGGCGAGAAAAAACCTTGAACATTTTATCAGGTTGCTTCATTGGTTCGCTCCCTTTTTCTTCTAAAATAGGATTTGCTTCTTTCGGCTGAACAGATGTTTCTTTAAAATACTGAACAAAATTTGTAGCAGCATTTTGTTTATATTCCATTCTTTTTAATCGATCTTCTTTAGCCAAACCAATTTCAAAGGCTTTAGGAGTTAACCTAAAATCGGCATTATCTTGACGTAAAAGCGTTCTATATTCTGCACGCGATGTAAACATACGATAAGGTTCCTCTGTACCTTTTGTAATTAAATCGTCGATTAAAACACCAATATATGCTTCATTTCTTTTTAAAATTAAAGGATCTCTTTCTTGAATTTTTAACGCTGCATTTATACCAGCCATTAAACCTTGTGCAGCTGCTTCTTCATAACCTGTTGTACCGTTAATTTGTCCTGCAAAAAATAAACCGTCAACCAACTTTGTTTCTAAAGTATGCTTTAATTGTGTTGGCGGAAAATAATCGTATTCAATTGCATAACCAGGTCGGAAAAACTTCACGTTTTCAAAACCTACAACAGATCGTAACGCTTTAAATTGAACATCTTCTGGCAACGATGTAGAGAAACCATTCACATACACTTCTACCGTATTCCAACCTTCTGGTTCAACAAATAATTGGTGACGTTCTTTATCTGCAAAACGATTAATTTTATCTTCGATTGACGGACAATAGCGTGGACCTAAACTTTTAATTCTACCATTAAACATAGGTGAACGATCAAAGCCTTCACGTAACAAATCATGTACTTCTGGCGAGGTGTACGTCATATAACAAGAAC
>CAMLFV010000250.1 GCA_946479395.1 uncultured Flavobacterium sp.
AGAGATACCTGTTGCTAATGCAGATGAATCAGGAGAACCAGCTGTAGATAAAGCCGAGAATGCTTTAATCATACCAGTTACTGTACCTAATAAACCTACTAATGTACCAATAGATACTAATGTTGCTAAAATGATCATGTTTTTCTCTAACATTGGCATTTCTAATACTGTAGCTTCTTCAATTTCTTTTTGAATAGTTTCTGTAGCTTTATCAGCATCAAAACCTTCAAGTTTAACTTCTTTTAATTTAATTAACGCTGCTTTTACAACATTTGCAACAGAACCTTTTTGTTTGTCAGAAAGTTCAATAGCTTCGTCAATTTGATTAGCATTAACTAAAGATTGTACCTTAGCAACATAACCTTTTACATCTCCTGTACCTGCAGCTTTGCTTACTACAATCCATCTTTCAATACCAAATACAATAGTTGTTGTTAATAATCCAATTAATACAGCAATAACATAACCTCCTTTGTACATCATCCCCATTAAGTTACCTGGAAGCGGATCTCCTTTAGGATCTCCGTTCATAAAGTTCGAAGAGCTACCTAATACAAAATCCCAAATAACATATCCAAATGCAAGACATGCTAAAATTGTTAGTGCCGCAGCAATGTTAGATAATCCTGAACCACTTGGATTTTTCTCAACTGTTTGTGTCATCTTAATAAAATTTAAATTTAATGTTTACTCAATTTTTAAAATTAGTTTGCTTTCATTGAAGCAAGGCAAATTTACTTTTTTAGTTGAAATAAAAAAATAAATTTTCACCTGTAATAATTTAAGAATTTAAAATTAACTAAAAAGAAACAATTAATTTACTTTTTAATATTTTTTTATCAAATCCCTAAACATTAAACGTTTCACTTTCACTATTATTGCTTTTTAACCTCAAATATTTCTTAACAATTACATAACATGCTGTTTTATTGCATTTTTTTAGTTGAAAGAAGTTTATATCTTTATCAAAAAAAAGAATAATTGTTTAATGGATATCGAAAACTTCAAACTAAAAATTAAAGAAGGCTATACTTTTAAGACCGACTTTATTACAATTGGCGGTGCAATGATAGAAAACGCCCCCGTTGCAGACCTATTTATAAACATACCTTTAAAAACACTGAACAGACACGGATTAATAGCTGGCGCCACAGGAACGGGTAAAACTAAAACTATTCAAGTATTATCGGAACAACTTTCTAACAAAGGAATCCCTGTTTTAATGATGGATATTAAAGGTGATTTCAGCGGAATTGCACAGCAAGGCGTAAAAACTGCTTTTATAGAAGAACGTCATGCAAAAATGAATTTACCTTTTGAACCAAAAGCGTTTCCTGTAGAATTACTAACTATTTCTAAACAAAACGGCGTTCGATTACGGGCAACCATTTCTGAATTCGGACCGGTATTATTATCGCGTATTTTAGATTTGAACGATACGCAAAGCGGCGTAATGTCGTTAATTTTTAAATATTGTGATGATCACCAACTACCTTTGTTAGATTTAAAAGACCTGAAAAAGGTTATACAATTTATTACAAATGAAGGCAAAGAGGATATTGAAAAAGAATACGGTCGTGTTTCTACCGCATCAACCGGAGCAATTTTGCGTAAACTTATTGAATTGGAACAACAAGATGCCGATTTATTTTTCGGAGAAACATCATTCGATATTAAAGATTTAATGCGAATTGACGAAAACGGTAAAGCATACGTAAACATTTTACGTTTAAACGACATACAAGATAAACCTAAATTATTCTCGACTTTTATGTTGTGCCTTTTGGCGGAAGTTTACAATACCATGCCGGAACAAGGCGACAGCGGTCAGCCGGAACTGGTTATTTTTATCGATGAAGCTCATCTAATTTTTAAAGAAGCCAGCAAAGCGCTGTTAGATCAAATTGAAACCATTGTAAAACTGATACGATCTAAAGGAATTGGTCTGTATTTTATCACACAAAATCCAACCGATGTGCCTGATGGTGTTTTGGCGCAATTAGGATTGAAAATCCAGCATGCGTTACGTGCTTTTACTGATAAAGATCGAAAAGCGATTAAACTGGCATCGGAAAATTTCCCTACAACCGAATTCTACAAAACCAACGAAATTATTACACAGCTTGGTACCGGAGAAGCTTTGGTTACCGTTTTAAACGAAAAGGGAATCCCAACTCCTTTGGCTGTTTGTATGATACAAGCACCAATGAGCCGAATGGATGTTTTATCGCCTACTGAAATTGACGGACTGATACAGAAATCGAACTTAAAAAACAAATACAATAATGTAGTTGACCGCGAAAGTGCTTACGAAATTTTGAACCGTAAATTAACTACCGAAAAACCAACAGAACCTGCCGTTGTTAAAGAATCGAAAACAAGTGCTGTTCCAAAGAAAAAAGAAGAAAGTTATTTTACCAAACAGGTTATTAAAGTTTTAACCAGCGCAACGTTTATACGTGGAGCATTTGGTGTACTTACCAAAATATTTAAAAAGTAATATAAAGCAAAAAGCAGACTATATGTCTGCTTTATTTTTATCTAACAAATCTAAAATGTGTTTTTCAACTTCTTTTGTTTGCCAGTTTTTATGAATATTTGGTAACTGCATTACTTCTTCCATTACTTTTTTCTGTAAATCGCCAATTGCCAAGGCATCTTCGTACGGATTTAGACTAAAAGTAACGCGATCATACAATGGCAGCCATTTATCAGGATGTTGTTTGGTAAACCAAGCTTCAATTTTTTTCTGTAGCAAGAAATCAACATCAGCGGTTTTGGTACTCATCTCAATAAAATTTCGATACGATAATTCGGCAATTGCATCAGCATTTGGCTTTCTTATCTCTTGATATTTTTCGAAAACCGTTTCAATATCATCCGGAAATTCATCCAATAAATCGCTTAAAGCAGTAATATCTTCAAAACCGGCATTCATCCCCTGTCCGTAAAAAGGAACAATTGCATGGGCAGAATCACCAATTAACGCTACCTTATCTTTATATGTCCAAGGATAACACTGCATTGTAACCAGCGAAGAT
>CAMLFV010000251.1 GCA_946479395.1 uncultured Flavobacterium sp.
CCGTCTGGAGCAATTGTTAATTCGCTATCACTTCGTGTACTGAATTTTGCGTATTCTGATGTTGCCATTAAGTTGGTTGCGTTCAAACCAACAGCTAAAATACCCGCAACAGCAAAGATTCCAAACATTTTTAATAAAGATGAAACTTCTTTCTGTTTGATATAATGAACCGAATAATAAATGGTTACAATTACTAAAAATATCAGTAAATAATACGTCATTTGAAAGTGATTTGCCGATATTTCCAGCGCCGCAGCAATCATAGTAAGAATTCCACCTAAGAGATATTTCTTTCTAAAAACCAGATGTACTCCGGCTAAAACCAACGGCATATAGGCAATTGCATGTGCTTTTGCATTGTGTCCGGCTCCTAAAATCACAATTAAATAGGTTGAGAAACCGAATAATAAAGCTCCGATAAAAGCTTTTAAAGGTTTTACTTTATATGTTAAAAGCAGCAGGTAAAAACCTATGAAATATAAGAAAACGTAATCTGCAGGGCGTGGAAGAAAACGGATAACATAGTCTAATTGTTTTATGTAATTATGTGGATATTTTGCTCCTAATTGATAAGTGGGCATCCCCCCAAAAGCATTGTTAACCCAATAGGTTTCCTCGTTATTAATCTGGCGAAAATCATTTAACTCTTTAGCCATTCCGGTATATTGAACAATATCGGACTGAAAGATCTGCTTACCCGAAAGTACCGGATAAAAATAAGCTAAAGCAACAACTACAAAACCCAATATTGCTAAAATATGAGGCACATAGTTTTTAAAATTTTTCATAGTACATAAATTTGATGCTAAATGTACTTATTATTTGGTAAACGATAAAAAAAAAGTCTTGCAATGCAAGACTTAATTACTAATCAACTTCTTCAAAGTCGATATATTCTCCAACTTTTTTACGTTCTTTAGGTATTTTGTTTTGTTTTAATTCCGTTTCAAAATCTGGTTGCTGCGTTTGCTGATGACTTTGATTTTGATATGCTTGTTGTTGTTTCTGAAAATTTTCTGAAACTTTACTCACTGCTTTATTCAATAAATAAGGCGCAAATAATTTAAAGGCAAACTTAAATAAGTAGTAAACCAATATAATGATTAAAACGGTTTTTATAAAACTTAGAAAAGACGCGTGGTCCATTTTTATTTGTTTTTTAAGAAATTATAGTCAAATATATTCAATTTAAAACAGATTAATTCTTATAGAAATCTTAAAATATGAAATTTATTTAGTTTGCTTTACTATTTACTTATATAAAAATCGTTAAATATTATAAGTGTCATCATAAGCAATGAATATTTTTAAACATAGTTAATTTACTTATGACAAATATCAGTGTTTTAATATTTACAATCCTATAATTTTGGCAAAAATAAAATTAAATGAGCTCTTTAATTGATAAATACAATGTACCAGGTCCTAGGTACACCAGTTACCCAACGGTGCCATTTTGGAATGAATCTAGTTTTACTACTGGTAAATGGACTACACAATTAAGAAAAAATTTTAAATTAAGTAATGCTACCGAAGGTATTTCTATATACATTCACTTACCTTATTGTGAAAGTTTATGTACTTTTTGTGGTTGCCATAAATATATTACCAAACGCCATGAAGTTGAAGAACCATACGTAAATGCTGTATTAAAAGAATGGCAATTATATTTAAATATTTTTAATGAAAAGCCAATTATTAAAGAGCTTCATTTAGGCGGTGGAACACCAACTTTTTTTTGTTGTAACGAACTTAAACGACTTATAAACGGTATATTTAATTATGCCGACAAGCACAAAAATATAGAACTTAGTTTCGAAGGTCATCCAAATAACACAACCTATAAGCATTTACAAACTTTATATGACTTAGGTTTTACACGCGTAAGTTTTGGTGTACAAGATTATGATGAAAAAGTTCAAAAAGCTATTCATAGAATTCAACCTTTTGAAAAAGTTGCAAATGTTACTAAAATGGCTCGTGAAATTGGTTATAAATCAGTATCACACGACATTATTTACGGGTTGCCTTTTCAAAATAATGAAACAATCATAAATACTATTCACAAGACCGCAGAGTTAATGCCCGATAGAATATCATTTTATTCTTACGCACATGTGCCATGGATTAAAGGTAATGGCCAACGGGGTTTTAATGATGAGGATATTCCTAAAAGCGAAGAGAAACGTATGTTATATGAATTAGGAAGAAAGCAATTACAAGAAAAAGGATTCCATGAAATTGGCATGGATCATTTTGCAACAGAAACTGATGATTTGTACCAATCTTTTAAAAATAAAAAATTACATAGAAATTTTATGGGCTACACCGCCTTTAAAACTACTGTTTTAATTGGCTTGGGAGCATCGTCAATAAGCGATTGTGAAACAGCTTTTGCACAGAACGAAAAAGACATAAAAAAATACATAAGCCATTTACAAAACAATGAACTTACAGTTGTTAAAGGGCATATCTTATCAAATAACGATTTAATTTTAAGAAAAGTAATTTTAGATATTATCTGTAAATTTACAGTAGATTTAGCCCTAGTTTATCCACTAATTCCTAAAGATTTAATACTAAATAGGCTTTCAGAATTTTTTAAAGATGATCTTATAAAAATTGAAAATGATATTTTAATTGTTACAAAATTAGGTAAAGCATTTGTACGAAATATTTGTATGGCTTTTGATGAGTATTTAATTGAAAGTAATCCTAAAAACCAATTATTTTCAATGACTATTTAAAAGAAGTAAGCCTTTCTATTTTTAAAGGCTTACTTGCTATTTACAAAATCTTCTAGATAAGAAAAACATTCGGTTAGTTTTCCGTTTTCGCAAATTGTTCCTCTTGCTAAAATTTCATCTTTATCGTTGTTAAAAAAGGCAGGAATAATATGCTCTATAAACATTTCACCAAAACCTTCACTTGCATCCTTTGGTAATTCGCACGGTAAATTATCAACTGCCATAACAACAATTGCTGCCGGATGATCTACCGAAACTTCTTTATTTTCGCGT
>CAMLFV010000252.1 GCA_946479395.1 uncultured Flavobacterium sp.
AGTACTTGACTATTTGCAGTAAGGGCTAATGAAAAATATACTAAAAAAAACAGGTGCTTTTTCATAGAATGTTATAATCTTAACAACTTGTAACACAAATATAACAAAAATTTTAACACATTATTAAATAAAAATAAAAAACACAAAAACATCTACTTAAATTAACAGTAGAATATCTTAAAAATTAGCCAGGTACTCATTTATCTTTTTATTTTTGTGCATTATTATATTTGTATGAAACTGAAAGTAAATAAATACCTGGCTTTTATAGCACTAGCCTCTTTATCTTTAATATCATGTGCAGGGCAACAGCAGCAAAAACCTACAAAAGTTACGGTTGTAAAAAAATCTGAAACAGAACCGGTAACCAAAACACCGCAACCTGTTGAACAGCCAGCCACGGCTAACGATTTAAAGATTAATTTACCCGAAGTTAAACGCGAATTTCGCGCTGCTTGGATTGCCACCGTTGCCAACATCAACTGGCCAAGCAGCAAAAATCTTTCTACCCAAGAACAAAAAAGAGAAGCAATACAATTACTTGATTTATTACAAGATGCTAATTTTAATGCCGTAATTTTTCAGGTTCGTCCGGCTGCCGATGCCTTATACAAAAGTAATTACGAACCTTGGTCGTACTATTTAACCGGCGAAACCGGTAAAGCACCTTCACCTTATTATGATCCGTTAGAATTTTGGATTGAAGAAGCCCACAAACGCGGCATGGAACTGCATGTTTGGTTGAATCCTTATCGTGCACATCATTTAAGCGGAGGTTCGGTTAGCAGTGAATCAATGGTAAAAAAATCGCCAAGTAATATTGTACGCTTAAAAAATGGTATGTATTGGTTTGATCCGGCAAGCATAAAAACACAAGATCACGTTTCTAATGTGGTAAAAGATATTGTATCGCGTTACGATATTGATGCGGTTCATTTTGATGATTATTTTTATCCGTATGCATCTTACAACGGTGGTGCCGATTTCCCTGACACTGCTTCGTGGAATACTTACAAAAATGCCGATGGAACACTTTCGAAAGCCGATTGGCGCAGAGATCACGTTAATAAATTTATTGAACGTATCAACAAAGAAATCAAGCAAGAAAAACCGTATGTTAAGTTTGGTATTAGTCCGTTTGGAATCTGGAAATCGGGTTATCCTTCGGGCGTTGTAGGATCTTCTCAATACGATGAATTATATGCCGATGCCAAATTATGGTTGAACAAAGGCTGGGTTGATTATTTTTCGCCACAATTATACTGGCCGAGCAATTCTCAACGTCAGAATTTTCAGGATTTATTGGAATGGTGGCAGGATGAAAACACCATGAACCGACATTTATGGCCAGGGCTGAACACTGTGGAAGTAAAAGCCGCAAACAGATCTACCGAAATTGTAAATCAGATAAAAATTACTTCAAACGTTTTAAGCAAGAATAGTGTTGGCGCGATCCATTACAGTGTAGCGGGTTTAACTAATAACAGCGATATGATTCCGGCATTAAAAAATGGTCCTTATAAAGAAAAAGCATTAATTCCATTGAGTCCATGGATGAAGATCAATAAAATTGCAACTCCGTCCTTAATCGTAAGTAACGATAATTCTTCTATCAACATAACTTGGTCAAACAGTAAATTGAACGCTGCTTTTCAGTGGGTTTTGTACACGCGTTACGATAACGAATGGCAGGTTGAGATCCTTCCGAAAAATCAGTTGACTAAAAGCGTTGCTCGTTCTAAAAACGGAAAGAATTGTAACACTGTAGCTTTAAAGGCAATTGACCGATTAGGTAACGAAAGCGATTACGCAGCCAAAAAAATATAAGCAATGAAAACGTATGTTGTGCTTTTACGCGGTGTAAATGTATCCGGCAAAAACATTATTAAAATGGCGGTTCTTAAGACTGTTTTGATTGATAACGACTTTAAAAATGTTACAACCTATATACAAAGCGGAAATATTATTTTAAGTTCTGATTTTGAAAAAGATGCAGTTGCAACGAAAGTTCAACAGCTTATTTACGATCATTTTCAGTTACAGATTGCTGTTTTTTGTTTGGATCTCAACGAAATGGAAGTCGCTTTAAAGAACAATCCGTTTACAGAGAACATCGAACCAAATAAATTGTTTTTTACTTTTTTGAACGAAGAACCTGCTGTTGATTTGCTTGCTGATTTAGAAAAAATCGATTTTGCAACCGATCAGTTTAAGGTCATTGATAAAGTGCTTTATTTTTATCTGCCTAACGGAATGAGCAATTCTAAACTGAACAATAATTTCTTCGAGAAAAAACTAAAGGTAACAGCAACGGGCAGAAATTTAAACACCATTAACAAACTGATTGATCTGGCTAAAAACAGCAACAATTAGTCGTGATTTGTGTATATCATACTCAAAATGTACTGATTTATTCAAATGTTATTCATTAAAATCCCTTTATTTGAGCGAATTGAATCTTTGGCATTTTTATTGAATGATGTATTACACAATTATAAATTTATATGTTATGAAAAAAAGTATCTTCACATTTTTTGTTTTAGGATTAACCGTGATTTCTTGTAATAAGAAAGAAACTGAAACAACTACCGAAACAACGATAAGTGTAGACAGTACTGAAATTATTGCTAACGATACACTTACAAATGTACACGATGGTCACACTACACAAAACTCATTAGATTGGCACGGAACGTACGAAGCGACGTTGCCTTGTGCCGACTGTGCGGGAATTAAAACGACGATTACCTTAGATAAAAGCGGAACTTTTAAATATGCTGCCGAATATTTAGACAAGAAATTAAAGGTAAACGATACAGGCGATATTATGTGGCATGACAACGGATCGGTTGCACATTTAAAAGGGAAAGATATTGATATTAAACTAAAAGTTGTTGAAAACGGATTGGTTGCTTTGGATACCGAAGGTAAAGAAATTGATGGTCCGTTAAAAGAACATTACAACTATAAAAAGTTAAATTAATTTATTATCTGGAATTCTATAAAT
>CAMLFV010000253.1 GCA_946479395.1 uncultured Flavobacterium sp.
AAATAAAATTCGTATAACCCAAATAACCAACAGCTACAACAGCCAATGCGCCAATAGAATAAAATACTTTTGACTGGTTTAATGTAAACCAATTGCCTATTTTATTTGCAGACGAATCTAAAGAATTAAATACTTCGGCTGTATCACTTTTATCGTTTAATACCGCCTGGTGTACGTTTTCTTCTTTTTCAACCTCTGGTTTTTCTGGTTTATAACCTCTTTTATTATATGTTGCCATAACGATGTAATAATTTTAATCTGGGCAAAAATAGGATTTTTATCTAAATTTAAAAGTCTATTTGTTAGATATTTTTCAGAAATTTGCTTTTTAATTCAATTAATAAAACTGCTTTTGTGAATTTAGAGCAAATACATATCCTCAATTTTAAAAATATTCCCGAAAAAACACTTCATTTTACTAAAAAAATCAACTGTTTTGTAGGAAAAAACGGTCAGGGAAAAACCAACCTGCTCGATGCTATTTATTATCTGGCATTTGGCAAAAGTTATTTTAATCCGGTGGCTTTGCAGAATATTAAGCACAACGAAGATTTTTTTGTGGTTGAAGGTGTTTTTAATAAAACCGACAAGCGCGAACAAATTGTGTGCAGTTTAAAAAAAGGACAAAAAAAGGTTTTAAAACGTAACGGAAAAATTTACGATAAGTTTGCCGATCATGTGGGTTTGATTCCTTTAGTTATGATTTCACCAAGCGATCAGGATTTGATTTCGGAAGGAAGTGAAACCCGCAGAAAGTTTATTGATTTGGTAATTTCTCAACAAAACAGTCAATATTTGCAGCGGTTGATCCAATATCAGAAAGTATTGATGCAACGCAACGCTTTGTTAAAATATTTTGCATTGAACCGAGTTTTCGAGACCGACACTTTAACGATTTACAACGAACAACTGCATCATTTAGGAACGGAAATTCATAAGAAACGAAACGAATTTATTGAAGAGTTTAATCCGATCTTTCAAAAGTACCACCAACAAATTACAGGCAATAGCGAATCGGTAGAAATTAAGTACGAAAGTCAGTTGCATGAAAAACCTTTGTTGGATTTATTTACTGATTTTTTACAGAAAGACCGCGTGCTGCAATATACATCGGTAGGAATTCATAAAGACGATTTATTGTTTGAAATCAACGGACATTCCATTAAAAAATACGGATCGCAAGGTCAGCAAAAATCTTTATTGATTGCTTTAAAACTGGCGCAGTTCGACTTTATTAAAAAGCAAAGCGGCGTTCTGCCTATTTTATTGTTCGATGATATTTTTGATAAGTTGGATGCCGATCGCGTGCAGCAGATAATCGAAATGGTTAACAACGCCACTTTTGGTCAGCTTTTTATTACCGATACACATGAAGATCGCACGGAACTTATTGTAAAATCGACCAATTTAGATTACGAAATTTTTAAAATATCTAACTAAACAAAAAGGGTTTTTCGTTTATTTGTACAAATTTTCAGCTATGCAGTTCAATCAGTCTTTAAAAAATTACAATACGTTTGGCATCAATGTAAATGCAACCGCTTTTGTTGATATTACTTCGATAGATCAACTAAAACAGGTCATTCAACAAAATAATAACAAATTACCTTTGTTTATTTTAAGTGGCGGAAGCAATATGTTGCTTACAAAAGATGTTGATGCGCTGGTTTTACATTTAAATACCAAAGGAATTGAAGTTGTGAACGAAGGCAATGATTTTGTTTGGATACAGGCACAAGCAGGCGAAATTTGGCACGACTTTGTTTTAAATACGGTTGACAGAAATTTAGGCGGATTGGAAAATTTATCATTAATTCCAGGAAAAGTAGGATCTTCTCCTATTCAGAACATTGGTGCGTATGGCGTGGAAATTAAAGATACGTTTCACAGCTTAACTGCTTTAAATTTGGAAACCTTGCAAATTGAAACTTTTGCGAATACCGATTGTGAATTCGGTTACCGAGAAAGTGTTTTTAAAAACAAACTGAAAAACAAATACATTATCACATCGGTTACTTTTAAACTGAAAAAAGCACCACATATTCTGCATACATCTTACGGAGCCATTCAACAGGAATTGGACCTTATGAATGTATCAAACCCAACGATTAAAGATGTCAGCAATGCCGTAATCGCAATTCGTCAGTCTAAATTACCCGATCCAAAAGAAATTGGCAACAGCGGTAGTTTCTTTAAAAATCCGGTGATCCATAAAACTTTGTATCAATCATTATTAGAAAAAAATCCGGATATTCCGCATTACCCTGTGAACGATTCTCAAGTAAAAGTTCCGGCGGGCTGGTTAATTGAACAAGCTGGTCTAAAAGGCTACCGCAAAGGCGATGCTGGTGTACATACAAAACAAGCGTTGGTATTGGTTAATTATGGCAACGCAACCGGCGAAGAACTAATTAACCTGGCTAAATACGTGCAAGCAACTGTTTTGCAGAAATTCGGCATTGAAATTACACCCGAAGTGAATATTATTTAAAGATTATAAGACAATTAAATAGGTTTTAAGACCCCGTCAGTTCGAGCTTGTCGAGAACTAACGTTCTAAACTTCTCGATACACTTCACTTCGTTACGCTACTCAAAGCGACGATTTATGTTAGATCATTGGTTAAATCTGTAATAAACTAGATTATCAAAATAAACAATTTATTTAATTTTTAAACTTGTAGTTCGTTAACATTTAAAGTATTTTTGCAGCTATTTAAAACACCCTATGGCATTAACACTACTTTATATTTTAGCAGGTTTATTTATTGTTTTACTGGTATATTATTTAGGCATTTTTGCAGGATCGATATTCAGCAAACCGCACGAAACCAACGCCAAGCGCATACCGGTTTCGGTTATTGTATATGCTAAAAACAACAGTGCTGAATTGCGAAATTTACTGCCTGTTTTACTAAATCAGAATTACCATCAGTTTGAATTGGTTTTGGTAAACAATGCCTCTACCGACGATACTTTGCATTTAATTAAAGAATATGCGT
>CAMLFV010000254.1 GCA_946479395.1 uncultured Flavobacterium sp.
CATCAATCAATAACACTTTCTTTTCTAAAGCACCTAACGATGCAGCTAAATTAACAGAAGTGGTGGTTTTTCCCACACCACCTTTTTGATTCGCTATAGCAATGATTTTACCCATTTTTTCTTGACAAAAATTTGAAGTGTAAAAATACAATTAATTATCTTAACTAAAAATGCTTATTTTATTTTATCATTTCTTTTAGAAACTATTTTTGTTAAGCTTTTTGTATATACTTTAAATTCAATTTATCATAACACACTAAATAGTTTAAGTTTGCGTTAAATTAACATTAATACGTTGCGGTTGCTTTTTTAAACAACGGTTTCGTACGTTATCTTTGCATCCTTAAAAAATAAAAATGGACTTTAAAAGATTGATTTTTATTGTGTTACTTGTTTGTGGAATAGGTTGTTATGCGCAAACAGATTCATTGATTTTTGAACGAAATACTTTTGAAATAGAAATTGAACCGAAAGATATTTTAGTGGAAACTGAAGTTTTTGCCGATTCTCTATACACTATGCCCAAGAAAACAGCGGATATTATTCGAATTACCGATGCCTTTTTTTACACGCTTTCACAACCTGTTCGCTGGCAGAAAAAGGACTTGCTCACTTTTGGGGCTACTTTGGGTGGAACCGCACTATTATCTCTTGCAGATAAGCCTATGAACGAATTTATGTTTAGAGATCAGGGAAAATTTGTCAATAAATTAGGTGAGTTTGGATACCGAAACGGAAAACCTTACGCAGCAGTTATTGTTGCAGGGGGATTTTATGCAACCGGTTGGATTATTAATGACGAATGGACAAAAGAAACGGCGGCGATACTAACAGCTGCTTACGCAACATCGGGTGTTTTGCAAACGGCTATGAAAAAAATTGTGGGTAGAGCCAGACCAACCGAAGGTTTGGGAAATTACGAATTTAGACCTTTTAGAAACGATCCGGGTTTTAGTTCTTTTCCATCGGGACATTCACAAATTGCTTTTGTAACAGCGTTTGTTTTGGCGGAAAGGGTAGAACAACCTTGGTTAAAAGGACTTTTTTATACCGGTGCTGCGGTAACTATGGCAAGCAGAATGTACGCAAATGCCCATTGGGTAAGCGATGTTGCTTTTGGCGGAATTCTGGCATATTTTTGTACTAAAACGGTTATGAAACGTTTTGAACAAACGAAATACGAAAACCCTTGGGAAAAATATCATAAGAAAAATATCACATGGAATTTTTCTGTTACAGGTAATAGTATTGGTTTAATTGGAACTTTTTAATTAACAGTAATTTTAAGTATATTTTTGATTTTTGTTAGCGTCATAAGTTACAATTTTTAAATAGACCCCAACGGTGTTTTAAACTTCGTTGGGGTTAAAAATGCTTGTTGCTTAAAGCTTATAACTATTTACTCCCTTTAGCTTTTATCATTTGTTCCAGCATATCCCATAATTCTTTCGGGATATCTTCCAACATATTAAATTCGCCGGCACCTTGCAACCATTCACCACCATCGATAGTTACAACTTCACCGTTGATGTATTGAGAGAAATCTGAAACCAGATAAGCCGCTAAATTTGCTAATTCCTGATGATCGCCTACACGTCGTAACGGAACTTGTTTGGTAATATCAAACTGATCTTTTAATTCGCCCGGAAGTAATCTATCCCAAGCACCTTTGGTAGGAAATGGTCCCGGAGCAATGGCATTCATTCGTATTCCGTATTTTGCCCATTCAACCGCCAAACTGCGCGTCATTGCCAAAACACCGGCTTTTGCTGTTGCACTTGGTACCACATAACCCGAACCTGTCCAGGCATACGTTGTAACAATATTTAAAACGGTTTTGTTTTTTTCGCCTTTGTCAATCCAATGCTTTCCTAAAGCCAACGTACAGTTTTTGCTGCCTTTTAAAACAATATCTATAATGGTATCAAACGCATTTGCCGACAAACGTTCGGTAGGCGAGATAAAGTTGCCTGCAGCATTATTCAGTAAAACATCAACTTTACCAAAAGCTGACAAAACTTGCCGCAACATATTTTCTACCTGATCGTAATGACGAACATCACAAGCAATTGGTAAACAGGTTCCGCCGGTTTTTTCTTCTAATTCTTTTGCGGTATTTTGCAGTTTTTCAATATCGCGTGAAGTGATTGCAACTTTTGCACCTAATTCTAAAAAATAGGTTGTCATTGCTTTACCCAAACCGCTGCCACCGCCTGTTACAATAATAACTTTATCTTTTAACGCATTGTCGCGTAACATTTTCTGAGAATAATCCATACTTTACTATTTGGTTGATAGGTAAATATACAAAAAAGTATGCGTGCATATAAATTTTTTTATTACAGATTTATATTTTTTACCGCAGATGCACGGATGATTATTTAAATGATAACCGAAAAGTTTGTACTAAATATAGAATATATAAGAATAGTCTTTTCGAGCCTGTCGAGAACTTACTAATTAACAACTTCTCGATAGCCTGTCTTGAGCTTGCTGAAAGGCTCCACTACGTTGAGCTACTCGAATGACGCTTATCTAATACAATAAGTCTGTGGTAACTTATAAAGTTATTATCGCATAATTCTGATCTAACGGATTTAGGTTTTCCAACAAAGTATCAATCATTTCTTTACCATAATCTACATATGAAGTCGAAAAATTATCAACTCGTTCCTGCAGACTGTTGTTTGGAAACAAAGCAATTTTTAAATCAAGCATTCTGTCTAATTGATCTTGGTTTTTTAAACGCTCGGCTTTAAAATAACGTTTTTCTAAATTTTCCAAACCTTTAATTTGTTTTGCTTCTTGTGCATTTACCGCGCCAATAAAAGATTTGTTTGTTTTCAGTGTTACTTCTTTTAAAGCAGTAAACTGTTGTTTTAAAAACTGTTTCTGCTGTTCAAAATCAAATACATGTTGAGCAAAATCTTTTGTTTTAAACTTTAAAGTCCAGCGATACTCCTTACCTAA
>CAMLFV010000255.1 GCA_946479395.1 uncultured Flavobacterium sp.
GGAATAGATGGAGAAATAACTGGACCGACACAAAAACAAATTGACTTTTTTAGATGTATCGAGGATAATTATTTAATCATCACAAAAGAAATTTCTCGATTAATAGAAAATGAGTTTGGAAATTGGAAAGATGGTTTTAAAATCAATGACTTTAATAAAGATTTTGAGCCAGTTTATCTGCGACTTCCAAGATGTGCAAGCAAACCAATAAAGTGGGAACTTACTTTTGAAAGTGACCATGACAGAAATCATACTATTACATTAACAATGTCGGACTTTAACGCAAACGAAATATTAATTGACGGATAAATGGTATGAAATATCATCACCGTTTTTCCCACTCGCATTAGTCCCATTAAAACAACTGCTCTTCTAATTATGATTTTTTAATTTCTGCATAAAATTTAAAAATAAGCACATCTAAACATGCTTACTTGAGCATATAAATATTTATTAGCATGTATAATAAACATTTTATTTCTTATTTATTCAGCAATTGAGATATTATTAAGTTCAACAAAAACAGATTTAAAAACCTATTATCAAAAACAAAACGATTGCTACTTCCTATAAAACCTAATGTTTTCATTGAAATAGCAATCATTTTATAATTGGTGTAATTATTCGACCTCGGCTTATCATAAATTTATTATTCTGAAAAATTCCTGCAGGTTTTGCAGCATCTGCCCTTCCAGTCGTATATTTTTTTCTCGCACTTTATTTTTACCCGCGTCATCATTAAAAAGTAGTGGTTTGATCTTTTGTACTAATTGTTCAAATTAGGAATACTGGTTCCGTAAAAAATATTGGCGGGTAAACCAATAATGGCATCAATAGCGTTTAAATCTTTAATAAAATATTCGCGAATAACGCCTTCGGCAGCGCCACGAAACAATACGCCATGCGGAAATACCGAAGCAACGGTTCCGTTATCGGCTAATTGGTAATACATGTGGTGTAAAAAAGCAAAATCGGCTTTGGTTTTGGGGGCTAATTTTCCGAATTGGTTAAAACGAACATCCGAAGCATTTAGCGGATTGGCATCGCTTTTCCAATTGGCCGAAAAAGGCGGATTTGCAACAATGGCTTCAAAACGTTGGTCTTTGTGGCGTGGTTCTTCTAACGTATCGTCTTGCTCAATATTAAAACGCGAGTAATGCACGTTGTGCAAAATCATGTTCATTCGAGCCAAGTTAAACGTGGTTGGGTTTAACTCTTGTCCGTAAAAATCAGCTACCTTAGTTTGTTTGGCTACACGTAAAAGCAAAGATCCCGAACCGCAAGTTGGATCGTAAACCGAACGAATTTTGTCTTTACCTAAGGTGACAATTTTAGCTAAAATGGTAGAAACCTCTTGAGGCGTATAAAACTCCCCAGCCGATTTACCTGCTCCTGCTGCAAATT
This sequence comes from uncultured Flavobacterium sp., assembly GCA_946479395.1. The sequence goes on from CAMLFV010000255.1 coordinate 1,405, forward strand.
GTTTGATTAAGTATTCGTAGGCATCACCCAAAACATCGGATTCGATATCTTCTAATTTATAATCGATTTGATTTAATTTGGCAAGAATTTCTACAATTACTTCGTTACGCTTATCGGGTGTTTTACCTAATTTAGACGAAGCCAAATCTACATCTTGGAACAGTCCAATAAAATCTTCTTCCGATTCCGTTCCCATCGTAGATTGTTCAATGTAGTTTAAGGTTTGCTCTAATTCTTCAATGATATAACTATCAGCTCCTTTCTTAATCAATGCTTCTAATAATTGATCCGGAGCCAAAAAGAAACCTAATTGAGCTAACGATTCTTCTTTAATCGCTTCTAACGTTTCAGCATCGGTTACATGATGATATTCTTTTACCTCTTCATCTTCCAATAACGAATTGGCGTAAAGATGTTGTTTTTCAGATAAGTATTTAAAGAAAATAAATCCTAAGATGTAATTACGGTATTCATCGGCATTGATTCTACCACGTAACGTATTGGCAACATCCCACAGTTTTTGTTCTAGGATTTGTTTGTTATTTTCAGACATTGGTTTTGTATATGTTTTGCGTAAATATAACAAATGTTAAATAGTAAAAGAAACAAATACAAAGTAAAATATACGCATCGTTATCTAACGGATAAGGTATTTGCCTTTTTTCTGAAATGCACTAAATTACGCCAGCGAACGCAAAATAAATTTTTAAAGGAATTAATTTTTGTGCATTGTTAAAGCTACTTAGGGAGTAGGCAAAGGTTATTTCATGAGTAATAACTGACTGTCATCTAATCCTTTTACCCAATGTTTGATGTTTGGTTCAATTGTTTGAAAATTTCCAGGTTCTAAAACCGTTTGATAACCGCTTTCATCTTCATAGGTCACTTTACCTGTTACACATACTAAAATTGCAGGTATAGAGGTGGTGTGCTCTGGTAACAATCCATCTTTTTTAATATGCAGACTGCGGGTTACACCTTCTTCGCCTTTAAATAATACCTTTACACTTAAAGGTTTATCGGCTCTATGTAATGCGTTTAAATGTGTTATTTCTGTCATAATTTGAGTATTTGGATTTTTTGTATTTTGTTCTTGTGCAAAACAATTAAAATTCAGGCACAAAAAAACAATAAAGCTGTTACATAACTGATTCGATGTTTTCATTTTTATACTGCTTTTTTACAAATATAACGAATAATTGAGTCATTTAATTTATAACGATTTTTAATTCTATAATATATATACAGCTTATTCTCCGTAGTGAGAATTTTATCAATACAAAAACAAAAAAGCCTTGAAAAACCAAGGCTTTTGAATATGTTAAATAGGGAAGATTGTTACTTCCCGTTCTGGTAACTTTTGAAGAAGTGAAAAAATGGTATAGTTTT
>CAMLFV010000256.1 GCA_946479395.1 uncultured Flavobacterium sp.
TGGCAAAAGTTGGTAATGAGTTTGGATCGGTTACAGGTCGTGCACGTCGTTGTGGCTGGTTAGATTTAGTTGCGTTGAAATATGCAGTGGAGGTAAACGGAGTTACCGCTTTATATATGATGAAAGGCGATGTTTTATCGGGCTTTGATACATTAAAAGTTTGTACAGCTTACACTTATAAAGGTGAACAAATCGATCATTTACCTTATAATATTGAAGAAGAAAACGTACAACCGGTTTATGTAGAGAAAAAAGGTTGGAAACAAGATTTAACAGGTTTAACAACGTATGGCGATTTACCTGAAGAATTAAAAGAATACATAGAATTTATTGAACAATACGTTGGCGTACCAATTAAAGTAGTATCGGTTGGTCCGGATCGTAAACAAACAATAATGAAATAATATTTAAGCACTCTTTAAAGGGTGCTTTTTTAATGCTTAAATTCTTCTTAACGCAACGGTTACATCGTTAAAAAATGCGTAATTTTGAAAAAAATTATCCCAATTGAAAACCTTTTTTTTAAATCTGTTTTTTCTGTTGTTTTGTTGTGCTTTTTCGTTTGCACAAACACCTGAACCAAATGGTAAAATCATAAAATTATTAGCAGCAGATTTTACTGATGTCAATGAATACGAGGTTCCCGGAGCTAAAATTCTAACCGGAAATGTTCAAATGCAGCACGACAGTATGTATATTTATTGTAACAAAGCCTATTTTTTTGAAAAAGAAAATTATGCAAAACTGTTTGGGAATGTGCGTATTGTGCAAGACGATACCTTGCAGTTGAATAGTAAATATGCCGAATACAACGGTGTAGAAAAAATTGCGTATGCTTCTGGAAATGTGGTAATGACATCGCCCGATTCTTCGCTAAAGTCAGAAAAAGTTTATTACGACAGAAACACTGGAATTGCTTATTACAACGATCACGCAACGATTACCAACAAACTGAACACCTTAAAATCTAAATCGGGAAAATATTATACGCGCGAATTAAAGTACGAGTTTAGAACGCAGGTTGTTATTACAAATCCCGAAAATGTGATCAAATCAAACCATTTAGATTTCTACGAAGATTCCGGTCATGCCTATTTGTTCGGCCCATCGACAATCGATAACAAAGGAAATCATATTTACACCGAAAACGGTTTTTACGACACCCGTTTAAACGAAGGAAAAATGATCGAAAAATCGTTTATTCTTTATGACAACAAACGTATCGAAGCTGATGAAATGTTTTATGACGAGAAAAAATCGTATGCAAAAGGTATCAACAACGTAAAAGTTATCGATACCATTAACAATACCATTGCAACAAGCCATTTTGCAGAGGTTTTTCGTGCAAACGATTCCATTTTCATGACAAAGAAGCCGTTGATTCAAACAATTGCCGAAAAGGATACAACCTATTTCCATGCAAAAAACATTCAAATTGTTGGTCCGGACAAGCAACGCGTTATTAAAGGTTATCCAAACGCACGTATGTATCGCACACCTGATATGAGCGGAAAAGCAGATTCGTTGCATTACGATCAAAAAATTGGTTTGTTGCAATTAATCCGAAAACCGGTTTTGTTTAAAGATGAAAGTCAGTTAACTGGTGACGTTATCCATTTAATAAATAACGTAGAAACAGAAAAACTCGATTCGTTAAAAGTACTAACCAATGCCTTTGTCATTCAGAAAGATTCGCTCGGTTCCGGTTACAATCAAGCCAAGGGAATTAATATGTACGGGAAATTTATCGATGATAAAATTAGGCAGATTGATTTGGTGCAAAACGCCGAAATGATTTATTATGTGTACGATGAAGAAATTTTAAAAGGAATTGATAAGGGAATTTGCAGTAAAATTGTTTTGGAGTTAGAAGATAACAAGATTACAACGGCTACTCGAATGATCAATCCCGAAGGAACAACATATCCGCCCGAACAATTTCCCGAAAACGCTCGGAAACTCGCAGGTTTTAATTGGCGGGGCGATGAACGAATGTATAGTGTTGACGAACTCTTTAGTGATGAAGAGCTCAAACACGATGACAAAGCCGCTGAAGAAGTAAAAGAGAACGAGAAAGTAAGCGAAAAACCAATGGAAATTCAGGACAAAACATTGAATTTTAAACGATCGGGAAAATCACCAAACGTTATAAAAAAACGTAGCGAGTAAAAATGAAAGAAGATTTTTTTAAATATCAGGCACAAACCAGCTTATATCCGTTAGAAGTAGAAATTTCTCATGCCAAGGGCAGTTACATTTACAGCACCGACGGTAAAAAACATTTAGATTTTGTTGCAGGCGTGTCGGCTTGTACGTTGGGGCATCAGCATCCGCGCGTTGTAAATGCCATAAAAGACCAGTTAGACAAGTACATGCACGTAATGGTTTACGGCGAGTATATTCAAAAACCCGCTGTAGATTTTTGCAAATTATTGGCACAACACTTACCTCCTACGCTTAATAAAACCTATCTGGTAAATTCGGGTACGGAAGCTGTTGAAGGTGCTTTAAAATTGGCAAAACGCGTAACCGGCAGAACGCATATTATCTCTTGTGTAAATGCGTACCACGGAAATACGCAGGGATCAATGAGTATTTTAGGAAACGAAGAGCGTAAACGTGCATTTCGTCCGTTACTGCCAAATGTAGATTTTGTTACGTTTAATAACGAAGACGATTTACAATATATCACAACAAAAACGGCAGCTATCGTATTGGAAACAATTCAAGGCAGTGCTGGTTTTGTAACA
>CAMLFV010000257.1 GCA_946479395.1 uncultured Flavobacterium sp.
AGCAGAATATTGGTATCAAAACTCGTTTGCTTTCCGTTTAGGATATTTTAACGAAGCAGAAGATAAAGGTGCACGTAAATTTGCAACTTTAGGTGCCGGCTTTAAATACAACATTGTAAATATCGATGTTTCTTACTTGGTAGCAACCGGTAAAGTTCAAAACCCGTTAGAAAATACCTTGCGTTTTTCTTTAACCTTTAATTTTGGTAGAGATTACTTTAAAAACTAGTTTATAATTAATTTTTTTATAAGTCCAAGCGTTTACGTTTGGGCTTTTTTTATCCGTTTATGAAAGCAATCAATATACAAACTACATTATATTCTTTTAATTCTATTGATGATTTACCTGCGAATGTTCATGATTTAATGAATAAGGCGGTCGAAATTAGATCAAAAGCCTATGCACCATATTCAAAATTTCAGGTGGGTGCCGCCGTATTGTTAAAAAGTGGAACGGTTGTTTTAGGTTCAAATCAAGAAAATGCAGCCTATCCATCGGGACTTTGTGCCGAACGAACCGCGGTTTTTTCAGCAGGTGCAAATTACCCTAACGATGAAATTATCTGTATTTGTATTTCGGCATCATCAACTTTAAAAGATACATTAGAGCCAATTCCGCCATGTGGAGCCTGCAGACAATCGTTGTTGGAATATGAAAATAAACAAAAAAGCAATATCTCAATTTATTTTATGGGTAAATCGGGCGAGGTAATTCAATCGCCATCAATCCAAAATTTATTGCCTTTTATTTTTAAAGAAGATAGTTTGTAAACCTAAATTAAAAATCATTTCTTACTTTTGATTTTTAAAGCAACGTTTTTGTTGCGATATTAAATATTTTATGATAAAATCAATTTGTTGTATTGGTGCCGGATACGTTGGTGGTCCAACAATGGCGGTCATTGCATTAAAAAATCCACATATAACAGTTACGGTTGTCGATGTAAATCAAGATCGAATCAACGCTTGGAATGCTCCAAATTTAGATCTTTTACCTATTTACGAGCCGGGTTTGGCAGATATTGTTGCTAAAACGCGAAACGTAAATTTATTTTTCAGCACAAATGTTGACGAAGCGATTGATCAGTCCGATATGATTTTTATCTCGGTTAACACACCTACCAAGACTTACGGAATAGGTAAAGGAATGGCTGCCGATTTAAAGTATATCGAACTTTGTGCTCGACAAATTGCACGTGTTGCAACTACAGATAAAATTGTGGTCGAAAAATCTACTTTGCCGGTTCGTACCGCATCAACTATAAAAAGTATTTTAAAACAATCGCACAATAATGTAAAATTCGAAATACTTTCAAACCCCGAATTTCTTGCCGAAGGCACAGCAATTACAGATCTTTTAAATCCAGACCGAGTTTTAATTGGGGGCGATTATCATACCGAAGACGGTAAAAACGCCATTGCAGCTTTAAGCGGTATTTATCTAAATTGGGTTACGGGCGATAAAATTATCACAACAAATATTTGGTCTAGCGAACTGTCTAAACTTACAGCAAATGCTTTTTTAGCGCAACGAATATCATCAATTAATGCCATGTCTGCAATCTGTGAAGCAAGCGAAGCAAATGTTGATGAGGTTGCGTATGCCATTGGGAAAGATACCCGTATAGGCGAAAAATTCCTTAAAGCATCGGTAGGTTTTGGCGGATCTTGCTTTCAAAAAGATATTTTAAATCTGGTTTACATAGCAAAATCTTTCGGTTTAAATGAAGTTGCCGATTATTGGGAACAGGTAATTTTAATGAATAATTACCAAAAAAAGCGTTTCGCTCAAAAGGTCGTTCAAAAAATGTTTAATACCGTTTCCGGAAAAAAAATCGTGCTATTGGGTTGGGCATTTAAAAAAGATACAAACGATTCCCGTGAATCAGCCGCAATCGATATCGCAAATTATTTAATCGAAGAACAAGCCGAACTGCATATTTACGACCCAAAAGTTACCGCACAGCAAATTTTTTCCGATTTAGAACGAATCACGGGCGATAATTTGCAACAGTTACAAGAAAAAATACACATATATAATAGTACAGAAGCGATTTTTAACAATGCACACGCCATAGTAATTCTAACCGAATGGGATGAATTTAAAACATACAATTATATAGATGTAAAAAAAGAAATGTTAGAGCCGGCTTTTATTTTCGATGGTCGAAACATTTTAAACCCTGCCGAAATCCAGCAAATAGGTTTTCAATATTACGGCATAGGCAAGTAAATAAAATAATCCCGTCATTATTGGTGGGATTTTTTATTTTCAGGGCGTTCCCCTTACATCCAGTTTCAAAACAAAATTTCAGAAAACTCACCATTCAGGCAAACAGAAAATACAAGTAATAGTCAGGTCGGGAGAACTTCGTTCGCAAGTTTCGTTAAAGCAACATTTAGTTGCTTCTCCTCACTTGTGCTTCAAGTTCTCGCTCGTCGTACCTCCTCGCTGCGGGCTATCCGCTGCTATCCCTAACGCAGTTTTAGTTTAAAGTTTCAAGTTGTAGGTTGTAAGTTGTAGGTTGTAAGTTGTAAGTTGTAGGTTGTAAGTTTTTGAAACATAAAAAATCCGTGCAAATTTTTGTAATCTGTGGTTAAATGTTTCAAGGTTTAAGATTTCACTTAGATCAATTGCCTCGAACTTTAGTTCGAGGGATTATTGTAAATTAAAGTAGGCTTTTAACCCGTAGTGCATTATCTAATAAATTTTAATACAATGATATTCAGTGATTTATT
>CAMLFV010000258.1 GCA_946479395.1 uncultured Flavobacterium sp.
TTGGTTGGTTTACTGTTTAAAATAGCCGCATTCCCGTTCCATTTCTGGGCTCCCGATGTTTACCAAGGATCGCCTTTGCTTACAACAACAACCATGAGTACTTTGGCAAAAGTTGCTGCGGTTGCTGCGTTTTACAAATTAAGCGTTATATTCTTCCCTGCCATGCCAACAAACTTTGTAAACCTAATTGCCTTTTTAATTGTTGCCACATTAATAACTGGTAACGTAATGGCATTAAAACAAAACAACATTAAACGCCTTATGGCATATTCGGGTATTTCGCATGCTGGTTTTATGTTACTAGCGATTTTGTTGGGTAAAACAGCAGAACCTTATTTATTCTATTACATGGCAGCGTATGCTATTGCTGGTATTGCAGCATTCAGCGTTATTTTATATGTATGTCAGGATAAAAAAGAAGAATTGGTTATTCATTTCCGCGGATTTGCAAAGCACAAACCAGTGTTAGCAGTTACGCTGTCGTTAGCCTTATTATCAATGGCAGGAATACCAATTTTAGCAGGATTCTTTGGAAAACTGTTCTTGTTTACCGAAGCTTTAAAGCAAGGTTTTTATATTACGGTTGTTATCGCAGTAATTACATCAATCATTAGTATTTATTATTATTTGAAAGTAATTATTGTAATGTTCACTTATAAAAATGCCGATGCAAGTGCAGTTTATCCAAAAAACGTTGTGTATTCGGCGGTTGCAGTTGCAGCCATCATCATTAATCTAATTATCGGATTTTGCCCATCAATAATAATAGATTTATTTTAGTTAATTGATTACTTTACTAAAGGTTGATTTGAAGTTCAAATCAACCTTTTTTTATATCTTTAAACTGTCGTACAAAACAAGAAATATTATACATTTTCAGACCTCACAGGTTTTAAAAACCTGTGAGGTCTTGACGAAAGATATAAGGTTAAATTTGTGTTGTGTACTGAATTATTTAAACTATGAAAGCTCCCGAAAGATATCAGCCCGAAAACAACCAATCTTTTTCTAGTTACTGGAAACCTACCAACGATAATTTACTGCCAAAATTGCTTCCGAATGTTTCTTTGGAAGAAAGCGAACAGCTTATTCCGTTGTATTTTCAGGTTGATGAATTGGGCGATACCGTTGCAAAAGAATATTTCAATAACAAACAATTTAGCGAAGCTATTGGAAACTTGCATCGCGACTTTTCCATGTATCCTTCCAACAAAGAAAAACTTTCTGAAGCTACACAAGAACTTTTCAAACAACTGACCGATATTCCAACTTGGGTAAATTTCGATTTGATCAATCTGGCGGCGACTTACTGTAACCGTTGTGGTACATCGGCATTATCGGTTTTACGGAATTACTGTTTAATGGGCGGCTATGAATCATCGGCAATTAACAAACCGCTTATTTTTACGCAGGCTTTGCACAAAGGTGCTGTAAAACGTTTGGCGGACACGGTTGATTTCTGGATGAATGTTACAACGGTAAACGGATTAAAACCACAGCAAAAAGGGATTTATTCGATATTAACCACCCGACTGATTCATTCATACTCTCGTTTACAGATTGAAAAATCGACCGATTGGAAACCGGAACTTTGGGGCAGACCGATTAATCTATGGGATATGCTGGCTACCAATTTAGGTTTTTCGATCGCTTTTATGGACGGATTATCGAAATTAAAACTCCCACCGACAAATGAAGAACTTACCGCTGTTTTACACCTTTGGAAATATGTTGGTTATCTTTTAGGTATTCCGTTGGAATTATTGCCTGATACAGGCGATGAAGCTGCAAAACAATTGTATTTGTGGAGCAAAACTCAAAAAGGCATCGATCAAGATTCTAAAGATTTAGCGTGGGCGTTGTACGAAGAACCCAAAATGGTTACGTTTACCAACAATTCGTTTATGAAATGGTTTGTGCAAAAAACAAATGTCGGTTATAATGAAGTTTTATTAGGAGCCGAAAGTAGATCTGCATTAGGACTTCCCTACTCTAAAGGTAAATATTGGATTTTATTGTTGAATAACATTAACCAATACTTCGATAAAAAAGCGAAAAACAATGCAAAATCATATTTAAAAGTTGCTTTAAGAGGAAGAAAACAACAAGAAGACGTTTGGGTTTTGTATCGAAAGGAAAAGAGATAAGGTTGTCACATCGAGCGAAGTCGAGATGTGAACATCTAACCAACAAAAGTCTCGACTCCGCTCGACCTGACATATCTACACCAATATAAACAACAAAAGATGCTTTACAGCATCTTTATTTATTAAACTTATAGGTTAAACCAACTTGAAATAAACTGTTGTAATTAATATCTGAAAAGAACCAAAGAATCATTTGGTCATCAACCGCATCTCTAACACCCATTTTATAACGTGCTTCAACCGAAATATTATTAGTAATATCATAGCCCGCACCAAAATTCATGGCTAAATCAACATTATTACGGTTATACATTGAATCGCTCATTAAAAAATCTAAAGTAGGACCTACCTGTAGATTAAACGATTTAAAATGAAACTTGTTGATAACGCTTAAACCCAAATAATTTAATGGAATATCTGCTTTACCACCATCTGTTTCGGGAAAGTATCTTGCACTTAAATGTACGTCATTAGCTCCTTGCATAGAAAAATTCAGTTCGGGCTGTAACGAATAAAACTTTGCAAACCTGAAATTACCAAAAACACCTGCATACATTCCT
>CAMLFV010000259.1 GCA_946479395.1 uncultured Flavobacterium sp.
ATGCTGAAAAAGCCTTTAAACTTTTGCGTAACACATTTAGAACAGCAGAGCCACCAAAGTTTATTGACAATTGGCTGGCTTATAACGAAAGCTGTTTGCAAACCGTAATTAAAAATCTTGAAGAAGAAGATAATATCTAAAAAAGCGAAAAGCCTCAATATTAATTGAGGCTTTTAAACTATAAATTACTTTCTTTTAAACCCTTCGGTAGGTATCTGTATATTGTACGTTTTGTTTGGTTGAACAATTAACGATGTATCAATTAACCAAGGATTGTATAATTTTAAAAGTTTGTAGTTAATACCTTGTTCCAATGCCCATTTTTGCAGATCATCAATGTTAGTATTTACTGCAACCGTTTTAGTTTTCACAGGCTGATACAATTCATCTTTACCAAAAATATAACCGTATTTATCTGCATTGGTCATAATTTCTTTCAATGCCAGAATTCTAAAAACGTAACGCGATGTTTCTTCGTTCAAATATAAATCGTAATAATCAGTTACACCTTGCGCAATTTGCTGACGCTCAATACCTGCCATTCCTCTGTTGTAAGCTGCTGCAACCAATGTCCAGCTTCCAAATTTGGCATAAGCTCTTTTTAAATAAACACAGGCAGCTTCGGTAGCTTTAATCACATCGTAACGTTCATCAACCGTACTGCTTACTTCTAAATTATATTCTTTAGCTGTTTCGGGCATAAACTGCCAAAAACCTTTAGCTCCTGCAGTAGATGTAGCGTTGGTCAGAGCACTTTCAATTACGCACAGATATTTAAAATCGTTTGGAATACCATTGCGTTTTAAAATAGGTTCAATATCAGCAAAATGTCGGTTTGCCCTTTTAATAATTAAGCTGGTGGCTGAATGCAGATTGATGTTCACTATCATTTCACGATCTAAACGTTCTTTTACATCGATGATTTCCAACGGAACGCGTTCACCACAGAAATCGGCATTTTTTATGTAAAAATTTGTTTCAGATGCATTTTTATCAACAGTCGCAAACTGATAAAAACCAGCCGACAATGCAACTACACCAACTATTAAAGCAATTTTTTTATACGTCTTTTTCATACTTATTTTCTAAAATTTCCAATAGCTTTTTATTGATCCATTTAGCATTTACAAGCACCATAACATGCGTTCCATTCTCTAAAAATTCAGCATTTTTAATTCGTTTGTGCGGAAAAATATGATCTTTTGTTCCATGTAAATGATATACATTTTCAACAGGATTGATGTTTTCCCAAGAAATTACCGACTTAAATGCCCAGTCCAAGTAATTAACCGAACGTACCGATAAATATTTTTGATACATATCGATTCGTTGATGGATTTTTTTTGAAGATACTATTTTTTTTGTAACATTCTCAATTAAATTGATATACGATGTTGGAAAAAACCGATACAGTTTCCATTTTTTAGCCCAATGTATTCTAACAGGAAATTCAGACGGATCTTTTACGCTTGATATTATAATTACTTTTTCTACAGATATAATTTTAGCAATTTCCTGTACAACGATCCCTCCAAACGAAACACCAATTAAAATAGGATTTTCTAAAGTAATTTGCAGTGCAATGCGTTCGCTGTATTTTTGTAGCGATTCATCTTTCTCTGGCTCCAACCATTCAATAAAATGAAGATTGTATTTAGAATTATCGAGCTTAATATTTTCAAAAATGTCACAATTTGCAGCCATTCCCGGCATAAAATAGATGTTTTTCATCTAAAATAAATTTGTAATTATAATAACTATTTTGCATTATTAAAAACTATTTCATTAATTTGCAATCAAAATAAATAAGAAATTATATTTTAATTTTTAATAATTCTTTATTTTCATTAAAATTCATTTCTTACCGAAAGAACCTTTGAAATATATAAAAATAGAAAAAATTGTTATATGGAATTTAAAAACAATGAACTGTTACGACAGTTTGAGTGCAGATGTGGTGACAGACTGATTATTATTGAATATTCTATACAAGAACGAAAATTGTTTTTAACGAAACTAAATCCGAATGGGTGCGAGGACGAAGTTTTAATAAACGATTTTATTAAGGAAATTTTAGATCAGGCTGAAGAAAAACGCTTGCGAATTGTTCCGGTAAACTCTGGTATTGTTGCATTTTTTAAGAAAAACCCAAGCTATCGTGAACTGCTGGCTGCAGGTATAAAAATATGATACAAAACAAATCCCTTTAAAATTTTAAAGGGATTTGTTTTGTAAAGCATTATGTTGAAAGTAAATTTAACCTTTCAATTTTTTATACTCTCTAATCAAATCTTTAAGTTGTCTGTTAGAATCTACATCAATGTCTTTATCAGATAAGAAATGTTTAAATTTAAAATTTCCTGAAATTTTTTGGCTGACTAATTCTTTTTCTATAGCTGTCAGTTTTTCTCTTAGAAATATTTTTTCTTGCTCTAATTCTTTTAAAACAGTAAATTTCTCTTTACAATCTCTTCTAAACGTATTGGTACTGAATGGAAAAGAGTTTAAAATTTGCATTTGCTTTTTAGATCTTAGATCCAGAAAAGCAATTATTTCTGTTGTACTATTTATAAGTTCTGTTTTATCTAAAGAATCAAAATTAGCTGGTAGGGCATATATACTTTTTAACTTTCCTTTTTCAACCGATTTTTTATCTTTTTGATTAGAAGATTTTTCCATTGA
>CAMLFV010000260.1 GCA_946479395.1 uncultured Flavobacterium sp.
CAAGTGTATCAGCCAATTGATTTTAGGTTGTAAGTTGTAAGTTGTATGAAAAGTTATGATCTTTTGACTTTTGACTTTTCAACTTTCGACTTAAATAGTTTTTAAAAAAATTCTTAAATTCGCAACTGATTCTAAAATCAATAAATGAAATACCTAAAATCAATATTATTCATTTTTCTGTGTACAATTACTACCAATTTGTATGCTCAAGTAAATGAAACTATTGAAAAACAATTTACAGAGTATTCTCAATTAGTGATAGACAAAGAGTTTGATAAAGCTTTAAACTATGCTCCTGAAGAAATTTTTGAAATAATTCCTCGAGAGCAAATGGTTAAAATGATGGAAATGGTTTTAAACTCAAGCGATTTTGAATACAAAGCAACATTACCAAAAGTATTAAGTATTAGTGATATTATAAAAATTGAAGAAGTTAATTATGTAAAAATTAAAACTTCATCAGAAGTTCAAATGAAATTTTTAGAATTAGAAGAAGATGAAGACAAAGAAATGAAGATCCCTTTATATAAGCTTTCTTTTGAAAAAAAATTTGGAGTTGGGAATGTTAAGTACAATGAAGAAACTCATTTTTTCGAAATAAATGCAACTAAAAATGCAATTGCAAAATCAAATGATTTAAAAGAATGGAAATTTGTAATTGTAGAAAATGATAATCAAAAGCTTATTTTAAAGCGTTTTATCCCAAAACAATTATTCGAATAAAATAAAAAATAAAACAATCAACGCTTAAGCTTAATGCTTTAAGTTTAAAACAAATAAAAAATGAAATACGATATTATCATCTTAGGTAGCGGTCCGGGCGGATACGTAACAGCCATCAGAGCATCGCAATTAGGTTTTAAAGTTGCAGTTGTAGAGAAAGAAAATTTAGGCGGAATCTGCTTAAACTGGGGATGTATTCCTACAAAAGCGTTATTGAAATCTGCGCAGGTTTTTGATTATTTAAAGCACGCTGCCGATTATGGTTTAACCATCAATGGCGAAGTTGATAAAGATTTTGACGCTGTAATTGCACGTTCACGTGGTGTTGCAGACGGAATGAGCAAAGGTGTTCAGTTCTTAATGAAGAAAAATAAAATCGAAGTTATCGATGGTTTCGGAAAAGTAAAACCGGGCAAAAAAGTTGATGTTACAGATAAAGATGGTAAAGTAACCGAAATTTCTGCAGATCACATCATTATTGCAACGGGTGCTCGTTCGCGCGAATTGCCAAACTTACCGCAAGATGGTAAAAAAGTAATTGGTTACCGCCAGGCAATGACATTACCAACGCAACCAAAGAAAATGATCGTTGTTGGTTCGGGAGCAATTGGTGTTGAGTTCGCTCATTTTTATAATTCAATGGGAACTGATGTTACGATTGTAGAATTTATGCCAAACATTGTTCCGGTTGAAGACGAAGATGTATCAAAACAATTCGAACGTTCTTTGAAAAAATCAGGAATCAACATCATGACCAATTCATCTGTTGAAAAAGTAGATACATCGGGCGAAGGCGTTAAAGCTACTGTAAAAACAGCTAAAGGAGAAGAAATTTTAGAAGCTGATGTTTTACTTTCTGCTGTTGGTATCAAATCAAACATAGAAAATATAGGTTTAGAAGAAACAGGAATTGCTACAGATCGCGATAAGATCTTGGTAAACGATTTCTACCAGACAAATATTCCGGGTTATTACGCAATCGGCGATGTAGTTCCGGGTCAGGCTTTGGCACACGTTGCTTCGGCTGAAGGAATTTTATGTGTTGAAAAAATCGCAGGTTTACATGTGGAACCGTTAGATTACGGAAACATTCCTGGTTGTACGTATGCAACACCAGAAATTGCATCGGTTGGTATGACCGAGAAAAAAGCAAAAGAAGCTGGTTACGAAATTAAAGTTGGTAAATTCCCATTCTCTGCATCAGGAAAAGCAAAAGCTGCCGGAACTCCAGATGGTTTTGTTAAAGTAATTTTCGATGCAAAATACGGTGAATGGTTAGGTTGCCACATGATTGGTGCCGGCGTTACCGATATGATTGCAGAAGCAGTTGTTGCCCGTAAATTAGAAACTACAGGTCACGAAATTTTAAAAGCAGTTCACCCTCACCCTACTATGAGTGAAGCGGTTATGGAAGCTGTTGCTGCTGCTTATGATGAAGTGATTCACTTGTAATTAAGTCTTTACATTATATAATAAACCTCAAAGGAATTAATCTTTTGAGGTTTTTTTGTATGTTTACTTTTTCAAAATTATACTTATGATTCTCCGAATTCTAATTACTTTCTGTTTATTAATTTCATTCTTCAACGTTTCAGCACAGAAAAAACTTGAACAATGTTATAGAACAAATAAAATTCCTGTAGAAAAAAGGAATCAAAACTATCCATATAACAAAGCAGTAAAAATTGTTTTTGCCTCATTTCAAGATAATTCAAGAAAATTAAAATTATTTGAAAATACTAAATTAAATAAGAATGGTATGAATAGTTTTATGGATGGAGAAGTAATGAAAATTTATGTTGATTCACTAAAAAAAGATATATCTAAATTCAATCCTGATTTATTTGAAGAAAAAGTTGAATTATCCGAAAATCAAAGAAATGAATTAACTGATTTAATTTACAATTTCGGAAATAATCATAAAAACGCTGTAATGTGGGCTGCTAAA
>CAMLFV010000261.1 GCA_946479395.1 uncultured Flavobacterium sp.
TTCATGAGCAATTACATAAGCTATGGCAAAATCACCACCTTTAGCTCCAAAACGCGTACGCAATTCTTCGAAAAAGCGTAAATCCATATAGATTTTTTGATCTGCCGGACAATAAAAAGGACCTGCTGCCGATGTTGCCGAACCGCATGAAGTATTTACACCGTCATCAAACAAAACCATTCCCGGTTCTTGATACTTTTGACCGTTTTCTTGAAAGATTTGAGTCCAAGTTTCATTATTATAAACAAAATTAGCTTCAGAAAACTGACCTAAAGTTATTTCTTCATCTGATAATTCTCGTGTTTGTACTTGTTCAGATGATTGTGTTGTGCCCTGCGTTTGGTTTAAAATATTGCCAATTACCTGACCGGTTTCGCCACCAAACATAGTTAATAATAAGGCAACAACCCCAATGATTCCGCCACCTACAATTGCTTTTCCACCGCCCGACATTCCACGACGGTCTTCAAAGCCTCCGCTAGTTTTTCTTTCCCATTTCATATCTAAAATTTTTAATCTAATATACTATTTTTCTACATTTTTCCAAATAACATCATCTGGAACAGGAGCAATAATTTTTAATTCTTCTTTAGTAACGGGGTGGTTCAATACTAATTTTCGAGCGTGTAAGTGAATACCGCCGTTTGGATTGCTTCGATCAAAGCCATATTTTAAATCGCCTTTGATTGGACAACCAATTGCCGCTAGCTGACAACGAATTTGATGATGACGCCCAGTATGTAGATTGATATCCAATGCAAAATAAGAATTTAATTTTTGAATAATCTTATAATCTAAAATCGCCTGTTTGCTGTCTTTAACTTCTTTTAAATGCGCTTTAGAGGTGTTGTTTTTAGGATTTCGAGTCAAGTAGTGAATCAACGTATCGCTTTCTTTTGGCGGTTGATTTTTAACAACAGCCCAATAGGTTTTCTGTGTTTCACGGTTTTTAAACAGATCGTTCAGTCGGGTTAAAGCTTTCGATGTTTTTGCAAACAACACAATACCCGATGTTGGTCTGTCTAACCGATGAACTACACCCAAAAAAACCGCGCCCGGTTTGCTGTATTTATCTTTTATGTATTCTTTTACAACATCGCTTAAAGGTTTGTCTCCGGTTTGATCGCCCTGAACAATATCGCCCACACGTTTATTTACCACAATAATATGGTTGTCTTCGTATAAAACCTGTAAATTTTCTTTTGTTGAATAGATTTTCATTAGTTATGAAAATAATAAATTACCACAGATGCACAGATGAAACTAAGGTTTTCATTTGATTTTTAGATAGAATGTATTTCCTAAATAAATTCAAAAATTAGTTAGATTGAAGAAAAAAATCTGTGCATCTGTGGTTTATCGTAATTAATACTGCTCTGTTGAATTAGGAAAATCTTTCGATTTCACATCATCAACATATTGTCCGATAGCTTTTGTCATGTCTTCGTACAAATTCATGTATCGTCTTAAAAATTTCGGACTAAACTCATGCGTCATTCCAATCATATCATGAACCACCAAAACCTGACCATCAACTCCGCCACCTGCACCAATACCAATAATCGGGATCGATACTTCTTTGGCAACTCTTTCTGCCAAAGCTGCCGGAATTTTCTCTAAAACAATAGCAAAACAGCCTATTTTCTCTAACATTTTAGCGTCTTCGATCAGTTTCTCTGCTTCAGCTTCTTCTTTTGCTCTAACCGTGTAAGTTCCGAATTTATAGATCGATTGCGGAGTTAAACCCAAATGTCCCATGACAGGAACGCCTGCACCAAGTATTTTTCTAATTCCTTCTTTAATTTCTTTACCACCTTCTAATTTCAAGGCATGGGCACCACTTTCTTTCATTACGCGAATGGCAGATTCTAATGCTTTTTTAGAATCAGACTGATAGGTTCCAAAAGGTAAATCAACCACAACCAAAGCACGTTCTACACCGCGAACCACACATGATGCATGATAAATCATTTGGTCTAAAGTTATAGGTAAAGTAGTTTCATGACCCGCCATTACGTTGCTGGCAGAATCGCCCACCAAAATCACGTCAACCCCAGCAGAATCTACAATTTTAGCCATGGTGTAATCGTAAGCGGTAAGCATAGAGATTTTTTCTCCGTTTTGTTTCATATCAAAAAGCGACTTGGTAGTCACTATTTTATAATCTTTTTTTGCAACAGACATACTGTAATAATTGTTGTTTAGTTGTGGTAAAATTAGATAAAAAGTTTAAGAAAAAGGCAGTTAGTTGCTATTTCTTGCTTTTTCGTTGAAATCTGGAAGCTCAAATTGTGTTTATTGTAAGTTTTTATTTTAACAATAATAATGAGCCGACACTTTAAAAAGGCGGTCATTTTTAAATTGGAATTCGTACGTCATGTAATCATTGCTAATGTAATACGAATTGGTAAGCGGATTGATAGATGAAATCAATCCCGTACCTGCTTTTAGAAATTCAGATGGAGTAGTGGTGTTGTTTAAGTACTTGTTTTTAATTTTAAAACCGTTGGTGTTTACAATTTCCATCGATCGTATATGATAGGTTTTGTTCGCATCGTGCCCAATACATTCCACCGAACCAAAAAATAC
>CAMLFV010000262.1 GCA_946479395.1 uncultured Flavobacterium sp.
TACCATATTTTTCTAACGATACACGAGCATAAGGAAGTTCAAACCGATTATCTGCTGCATATTTTAAATGGGAAAGATAAAAACGTAATTGTTTCAAAGTCTGATTTTGAAACCCGAACTATGAATCATGTTTTATTGACCGATAATGTAACAATTAAAAAGAACGATTGGAACATTCCCGAACCGCAAAACGGATTTTCGGTTGCAGATAACCAGATCGATGTTGTTTTTGTTCCGCTACTGGCTTATGATGTTTTTGGAAACCGTGTAGGTTACGGCAAAGGTTTTTACGATAAGTTTTTATCGCAATGCAAACCTGATGTCTTAAAAATTGGATTATCTTTTTTCGATCCTGAAAAACTAATTGAAGATGTATTTACAGAAGATGTTCGGCTTGATTATTGTATTACACCAAATACGATAGTTAAATTTTAGTGATATGAAAAAGTTATTATTTAGTAGAACAGTGCGCTATGCAACGATTTTTTTATTGTTGCTGGCATTTTCTGCAACTTTTACCAGTTGCGTTGTAAGACCGCCGCATCACCACGAGCGTAGAAAACTTCCACCAGGGCACGAAAAAAAATTACGTGGCGACCGATCGGCAAAACGATATGCACCGGGACAGCAAAAAAAGCAACATCACAAAGAACATAAGCAACGCAGAGGCTTAAAACGCGGTAGGTAACTACCGTTTTTTTATGTATTTTTTTAAGTACAAGGAGCTTCGTTCGTAAAAACCCGAAATAAATTTTACCTTTACAAAAAATAAACTTACACATGAATTACATTACAGAAATACTTATTTTATTGTTCTTGGCAATTACTTTTTTACAATCGGGTTACGATAAAATTGTAGATTGGAACGGAAACGTTGGTTGGTTAAAATCGCATTTTGCAAATACGTTTTTAGGCGATAAAGTGCCTTTTTCGTTAGGAATCATTTTAATTTTGGAAATTATTGCCGGAATTTTATCACTTGCCGGAATTTGGTTTTTATTTAACGACTGTAAAGAAATTGCGTTATACTCGGGAATTGTATCTTGCGTTACCTTGCTTTTCTTATTATTTGGGCAACGTATTGCAAAAGATTACGATGGTGCCAGAACGATTGTAATTTACTTTATACCTGCAATATTTTTAGTTTTTTTATTAAAATAATATTTTTGGCACACTAATTGATTAACCGATATAAGTTATGAAAAGGAAAATTTATTTTGGTTAGTTTAGTTGTAAAAAGTCCCGCAAACTGTGGGGCTTTTTAGTTTTTATAATCTGGCATCCAAGTTATTCCATCTAAAGTAATGCTGAAGATAAAACGCATTATTAGCAAAGTAATCACTCCTAATAAAAATCCGTATAAATATATCTTTCTTAATGAAAACCTATTAAGAATCCATTTAACAAGAAAATATAAACTACATATTACCGTTATGATTGGAGAAATTGACCAACCTACGGATTCGTAAACAATATCAAATGGTATAAAATCGTACATGGCAGGTATCTTTGCCAATACCCAAAATATAAAACACAAAATAGTTGCAATTGCAACTATTTTATCCCAATCGTTCAATCGATTGTAAATTTTCATATTAAAGTAAACTTTTAGTTTCTACTCATTAACAAGCGTAATACATACCAAAACAACAACATTAACGATGAAAACAAAGACAATGCTGCTGCAATGTATTGGTTGGTTCCAAAGTTATTTTTTATTTGATGTGTGTTGTATAAGATTGATCCCGATGCCAAAACGATCATTCCGACGGAAAACCATAAGCCTAAATCGAAATTAAACAACATACCGGCAACGATTGCTCCGATCGCTACAAAAAATCCAATTGCTAAAATGCTTCGTAAAAAAGAAAAATCGGCTTTTGTACTAAACACCACAAAGGTTAATCCTAAAAACAAACTACCTGTAATAATGGCTGCTTGGGTTAATAATTCGTAACTTCCTGTGTAATAAATGGCAATGTATAGTATCGGAACAAAAATAATTGCTTGTGCAACAATGTAAAGAAAATATCCTAAATACTGTTTTGCCAAACTGGTATCGTTATAAGCCATTTTTTGTGCGATGTACGAAACGCCCATAAATCCACCCAATAAAATCAACCATAAATAACCTTGTGTTAGGCTCATCATAAATTCTACCAAAGGTTCAATGCGTAAAAAAACGGCTTCTAAAATTACAAAGGCTACCAAACCTAACGCCAAATTAAGATAGGTTTTTTTATAAAAAGTTGCCTGTTCTTGTTTGGTTGCCTGCGCGGCTAACTGAAATGCTTCCATAAATTTATTCTAGTTTAATATTTAAAGATAAAAAAAGATTTCTGTTTGAACAGAAATCCTATTTAAAAACTTTTTTGTTGAATACAATTAATAATCCTACGCCTACCGAAATGGCTACATCGGCAACATTAAAAATGGCGTTGAAAAAGGTAAAGTGTTTGCCGCCCCAAACAGGCAACCAATCTGGCAGATAACCTTTCCAAATAGGGAAATAAAACATATCTACCACTTTACCGTGAAACCACGTTCCGTAAGGCTGATCGCTGAATAGTG
>CAMLFV010000263.1 GCA_946479395.1 uncultured Flavobacterium sp.
ATGAAAGATCTGCAGGAAAAAACTGGAATTCACATGGAAGTAATTCGTCACGGAAAATATAAAAGTGCTGTTGAACCATTTTTACAGCAAACTATGAGCGATGAAAATCGTGAGCAGTTAACCGTTCTTTTAAATTCTATCTGGGAATCTTATGTGGGCGATATTTCTAAAAACCGTAAAATTTCGGTTGAAACATTAAATAATATTGCAACAAATTTAGATGCACGTAATGCAAACTTGGCTCTTCAAAATAAATTGATCGATAAAATTGCGTACTTAGATCAATATCAAAACGGAATAAAAAAGGCGTTGGATATTAAGTACGATGACGATATTAACGAAATTGATATTTTAGATTATATAAGCGATGTTAATTTAAAGATTAAAAAAGTATCGGCTAAAGATCAAATCGCAGTAATTTTTGCTCAAGGAGAAATTCAAGGAGGCGAAGGAAATGTAAACACCATTGGTGAAGGATCTATAAACAGAGCATTGAAAGAAGCTCGTAAAAACGATAAAATTAAAGCGGTTGTTTTGCGCGTAAATTCACCGGGAGGTAGTGCATTGACTTCTGATATTATCTGGAGAGAAATTGAATTGACCAAAAAAGTTAAGCCGGTAATTGTTTCAATGGGCGATGTTGCAGCTTCGGGTGGATATTATATTGCGTGTAATGCAAACAAAATTTTTGCAGAACCGGGAACAATTACAGGATCTATCGGAGTTTTTGGGATGGTACCAAATTTTAAAAAGGTAGCAGATAAATTCGGAGTAAATGCCGAAGCTGTTAAAACACACGAAAACGCAACAGGTTACAGTGTTTTTGAAGAAATGTCGCCAAAATACAAACAGACACTTACAGAAAGCATTGAAATTATTTACGATACTTTTATTTCACGTGTGGCTGAAGGTAGAAAAATGGATAAAGCTAAAGTTGATGAAATAGCTCAAGGTAGAGTTTGGACAGGAACTATGGCTAAACAATTGGGCTTGGTTGATGAATTAGGTAGTTTAGACGATGCTATTGCTTACGCAGCCAAATTGGTTAAGACAGATGATTATAAAGTTTCTTTATATCCTGAATACGAAGTAGAATTGGCAGATTTATTCCGCAAATTTTTAGGAATGTCGGTTTCAAGCGTTAAAGAAGATGCTATTAAAAGCGAAATCGGTAAAGAAAATTATGAGTTGCTACAACGTATGAATTATCTTAAACAAAGCAAAGGTGTTCAAGCAATGATGCCTTATCATTTAAATATTAAATAGTTGAGTGTTAATTAATTCTCTTTAAACTCTTCCAATAATTATTGGAAGAGTTTTTTTATTTGATAAATGGAAAGGTATATTGTTGATAAGTGTTTAAATTATGATTTTTATTGTATGTTTATTGAATTTTGTTAAAACTAGTATTATATTTGTTAAAATTCACTACATTTTATGAAACATTTATATTTCCTAATTTTACTGTTGTTCACAACCAACAGTTTTGCCCAATACTACACTCAACATTATATTGCACCAGCACCTTGGCAATATTGGAACGATGCAAACGAAATTGTAATTGGTACCGTGGAACCTGGCACTACTGTTACAGTTGATATTAGTAAAAGTGACGGAACTTTTATTACCACATTAACCGTTACAGAAAACAATCCGGTATCATACCGTTTTACCGGAGCTATCGCTACCTCTCCAAAAAACGCATTAAACCTTATTGAAAATGACAAAGGTTTAATAATTGAAGCAAGCCACCCGGTAATGGTTAATTTACGAAATATAGCGTCGGATACTGCAGGTAGTACAGTTGCTAACATTAAAGGGAATGCATCTTTAGTTAGTTTTGGTCGTGAAGGATTAGGAATAGAATTTCGAGTAGGTTATTACCGTACTTCAGTTCAAGGGTTAGATACTGGTTCACCGGTTTATTCGGTTATGGCTACAGAAGACAATACCACAGTAACTTTACCGACTACTACTATCAACTTAGATAGGGGGCAAAGTTATTTGTTTAATGCACCAATAGGTTCGTTGGTTTCTGCAGATAAGCGTGTGGTTATGAATACAGGTAGTTATGGAGATATTCCGCAAACATGTGGTGGAAATGGTGAAGACGGAACGTTTGATCAGATAGCTCCTCTACAATCATTGGGTATCAGATACTTGGTGGTTAGGGGTGAAGGTACACCGGCTACTCCACAACAGGCACAGCAAGGGTTCGGATCAGAACAAACGACTATTGTAACAACAAGAGACAATACAATTATAAACGTTCAAAACTTCAACCCAAACGGTACTCCTTTTGGACCTCCATTTAATATGAATTTGCCAACTGCAGGAGATTCATATACCTTTTATCACGGAAATGGTATCGATTTATTTTCATCATCATTAATTACTGCAGAAAATCCTGTTATTGTTTATTCGGGAACTGCTGTTGATTGTGAAACAGATATATCTACCGTATTGCCAATTGGTGGTTGTGCAGGATCTTTAAATATTCAGACGAAAAAATTTATAGATTATGCTAACGGAAATCTTCCTTATTTCGGATTTTG
>CAMLFV010000264.1 GCA_946479395.1 uncultured Flavobacterium sp.
ACTTTCCTTTTTCAACCGATTTTTTATCTTTTTGATTAGAAGATTTTTCCATTGAAGGTGTGTTGATGTATCCGCTACCAAAACATTTTTTGCAGTTAGAATCTAAACCTTGACAAGAACAAATTTGAATTGACATATTTTTTAGTTTTTCAAATTAAACCGCTACATTATGCTCACGCAACGCATCGTTTAAAGATGTTTTTTTATCGGTACTTTCTTTACGTTTGCCAATAATTAAAGCACAAGGAACCTGATATTCTCCCGCAGGAAATTTCTTAGTGTAAGACCCCGGAATTACAACAGAACGTTCAGGAACGTATCCTTTGATTTCGACAGGAGTTTCTCCTGTAACATCGATAATTTTTGTTGATGCCGTTAAGCATACGTTTGCACCCAAAACAGCTTCTTTACCCACGCGAACACCTTCTACAACAATACAACGAGAACCAATAAAAGCGTTGTCTTCAATGATTACCGGAGCTGCTTGTAAAGGTTCTAAAACACCGCCAATACCAACACCACCAGATAAATGTACGTTTTTACCAATTTGTGCACAAGACCCAACGGTAGCCCAAGTATCAACCATAGTTCCTTCGTCAACATAAGCACCAATATTTACGTACGATGGCATTAAGATAACACCTGCAGAAATATACGCACCGTGACGCGCAACTGCATTTGGAACTACACGAATACCTTTTTCCGCATAATTGCGTTTTAAAGGCATTTTATCGTGGTATTCAAAAATTCCTGCTTCTAATGTTTCCATTTTTTGAATAGGGAAGTACATAACTACTGCTTTTTTAACCCATTCGTTAATTTGCCAACCTCCATCAATAGGTTCTGCAGTTCGTAATTCGCCATTATCAATTAAATCGATAACTTTTCTTATAGTTGTTTGCGTTTCTGCTTGCTGTAACATTTCTCTATTTTCCCAAGCTTGTTCTATAATATTTTGTAGTTCTTGCATACTGAATTCAATTTTTACAAATATATCAAATCTTTCGGTTTGATATGAGTGTGTTTTTGATATATAAACAAAAAAACCTGCTTTATAGCAGGCTTTTTTTATTTGTAAGTAAGATAAACGGGGTTTTACAAACGTTTATTTAATTTTATTAACGATAGCTGTGAAAGCTTCTGGGTGGTTCATTGCTAAATCTGCTAAAACCTTACGGTTTAATTCAATGTTGTTAGCTTTGATTTTCCCCATGAATTGAGAATAAGACATTCCGTGTAAACGTGCACCAGCGTTGATACGCATGATCCATAACGCACGGAAATTTCTTTTCTTTTGTTTTCTGTCGCGGTAAGCGTAAGACATTGCTTTTTCTACCGCGTTTTTAGCTACTGTCCAAACGTTTTTACGTCTTCCGAAGAAACCTTTGGCTTGCTTCAAAATTCTTTTTCTTCTTGCTCTTGATGCTACTGCATTATTTGCTTTTGGCATAATTCTTAAATTTTTTGTAGTAGGGCGGATGTTAGAACATCACTTTTGATCGAAATTTTTAAAGATCAGCCCACTCCAGGGTTATTAAATTGTTTTTAACCGAAAGAACGATTACATTATTCTTAATTGTTCTTTGATGCTTCTTTCGTCTGCTTTATGTACTAAACCAGAGTGAGTTAAAGCTAATTTACGCTTTTTAGACTTCTTTGTTAAGATGTGGCTTTTAAAAGCGTGTTTTCTTTTAATTTTTCCAGAACCAGTAACGGTAAAACGTTTCTTAGCACTAGATTTAGTTTTCATTTTAGGCATTTGTTCCTAGGTATTTATGTTATCTTACTTAACAATATTTTGCAAAAATACTAATTTTTCTTTTTAGGTGCAATATACATGGTCATTCTTTTACCTTCAAGAACCGGCATCGCTTCTACTTTACCAAATTCTTCAAGATCTTGTGCTAAACGCAATAATAAAATCTGACCTTGTTCTTTATAAATGATTGAACGACCTTTAAAGAATACGAATGCTTTTAATTTTGAACCTTCTTTAAGAAATTTCATGGCATTTTTCTTTTTAAACTCGTAATCATGTTCGTCTGTCTGTGGACCAAAACGAATTTCCTTAACAGAAACTTGAGCAGTTTTTGCCTTCAGCATTTTGTCGCGTTTCTTTTGTTCATAAAGAAATTTCTTGTAATCGATAATTTTACAAACCGGTGGTGCTGCGTTTGGAGAAATTTCTACCAAATCTAATCCTTGAGCATCGGCCATAGCCATTGCTTCAGAAGTTTTATAAACTCCAGGTTCAACATTATCGCCTACTAAACGAACTTCAGGCACACGAATTTTATCGTTTGTTCTGTGTGCATCTTCCTTTTTTTCCAGAGGTTTAAAACCTCTTCTGTTATTTACTGCTATGGGTATATAATTTTATGCTTGTTGCCAAGCGGTTACACTTAAAATTGTTTTATTGTTTTACTAACTTCTTCTTCTATTAAAGATACAAATTCTTCAATTTTCATAGAAGTGTTCGATTTTCCTGATTCTCCTTGTTTACGTACAGAAAC
>CAMLFV010000265.1 GCA_946479395.1 uncultured Flavobacterium sp.
CTATAGGTAAACCGTAAGTATCATGATAAGCACGTACAAAATGATCTGAAGCTGCTTTGGATGCCGAATACGGCGAATGCGGATCGTACTTAGTATCTTCGGTAAAGAAACCTTCGCTTCCTAAGGCACCAAAAACCTCATCGGTTGAAACATGGTGAAAACGCTTGCCCTCATAATTATCTTTCCAAATTTCACGAGCAGCATTTAACAAGTTTACCGTACCGATAACGTTGGTCATTACAAAAGCTGAAGGATCGGCAATGGAACGATCTACATGCGATTCGGCTGCTAAATGAATTACGCCCGTTGGCTGGTATTTTTTAAAAACAGCTAAAACAGCGCCAGCATCGCAAATGTCAACCTTCTCAAAACGATAATTGGGTAACTGATCGATATCTTTTAAATTTTCAAGATTGCCCGCGTAGGTTAAGGCATCTAAATTTACAATGGTATAATTGGGATATTTTATTACAAATTCTCGTACAACATGCGAGCCAATAAAGCCTGCGCCACCTGTGATTAAAATTGTTTGTTTCATTTTTTTGTTGTTGAACTGTTTATTCGCGTATTTAACTTCGTTCTGTCGCTGCGCTCGACTGCGGATTCGCTTATTCGTTAATGTACCTATTCGCTGATTTGCTTATGCGCAAAATATCCTATTTTAGAACTAAGTCCCTTGTGTATGACTTTCGTTATACATTTTTTATTAATAACAAATTTTTGATACTCAGTTATTAAGCACATCAATTCGCTTTCGGTGGTTGTATCTTTATATGTTAGATACTTTAACCATTTTTTTTGAAACCTTGTTCGAAACTCAATACTATCGCTGCATTGAATGGTGTTTAATTTAGCGATAAAATCTTCAATTTGAAATTTCATTTCCCTGATTACGGAGCAATTAACTTAACATTACCTACCCAATTTAATGGCAACACCAATTAATCCGGTAACGTAACTACCGGTAGTTTCGCTTTCGCCTGGAATACTCATTCCGTTAAAACCATAGTTTTGCTTAAAATTCATGATATAGGTGCCGTCTAAAAACACACCTATACGGTTTGAAATATTGTACTGAGGTTTGATACCTACCTGAAAGTTTGCCATCATATCGGTTTGATCTGTAACTTTGCTTTTACCAAAGTTTAAACCGGCACCTGTATGTGCCACCAGCTGAAATGCAGAACTGGTTGGATATGCCGAAGGATTTAAAGCTTCCATAACATCAAAAGTAGCTTCGGCAGTAAGTTTGTTGTAGTTTATTGAGGCATTATCAACATCTTTATGCTTAAATGTGGTATTTGAGTAGGTACCGCGTACACCCCAGATATCGTTTATCTGGTAATTTAAACCCAATTGTAAGGTATTAAAACCGCTAACATCGGCTGTTTCTATATTATCCGGGCTTAATGCCAGGTTGTAACCATATGCAGCTTCTAAACTAATATTGTCTAAAAAAGAAGCTTGCTGTGCATTACTTTGTTGAACAGCGCCTAATGCGATAACCGCAATACATACTAATTTTTTCATTTGCTATTTTTTTGTTTATGTGTTTAATCGTTGAATCGTTAATTCGATTATCCCGTAAACGGGACAAGACCTGATGATTCGTTGAATCGTTTATTTTACGCTTTTATCTACTAATAGTTCTCGACTAACGCTCGAACTGATGGTGCTTCACTTCGGCTTCGCTCAGTGACCACACTTCGATAGTTCGACAGTTCGACAGTTCGACAAGCTGACTAACAGCAGGCTCAGTGACCGAGCTCACTAACCGCCAAACAATACAATACCATCTTGTGACAATTCTTGGTTGTAATGAAACAGCACGTCACGATTTACAATTTCTTTAATTTTTGGAATGATACTTTGAGTATATTCCGTATTTATCTTCTCGCCTACTATATTTATTTCAATAGTACCGCTGTCGTTCCCTTTTGCGTAATCGCCGACCAACTCTATAACGTTTACATTACCCATACGCTCTAAAATTGTTTCTACTATGGTGTCTAAACCTAAATACTTATGTACTACCTGCTGTAACAATTTGTACATGGGGTGCAACGTATTTGCTTTATAGGCTATTTTGTTGCTTACCTCTTTTTTATCCAAATATCCTGCCTCAGACAAATGGTTAAGCTCTTTCCTTATGGCGTTGGTTGATTCATTAAACTCGGTTGCCAATCCGCGGAGGTGTCCGGAATTTGCAGAACTTATAAAAAACTTCACCAACAGCTTCACACGTGTTTTTGAGGTTATTAACGAATCTAACATACCTTTTTAAAATGAGCAGTAAATGTACTCATTTTAACTTATAAAAAAATATTTGGAAGAAATTTTACGTTTTAGTAATGTGAAGGGGTGTTTGGTGCGGGGTGCTGGGTGTATTTTACTGTATATTGTATTGATGTATATTGTATTGTTGAATTAATAACTAAAGGGAGATTTTACGTTGAAACGGGGTGTTAGGCGTTGGGTGCGGGATGCTGGGTGATGGATCCC